>JAVHLK010000017.1:43769-67596 GCA_031082285.1 Desulfomonilaceae bacterium | reverse complement strand
GCCGCGAAAACGCAAAGCCTTCGACTCCGATTTGGGGCGATGCACGATCTCCAAGCCCTTCGGCCCTGATCCAAACGGAGAAGCAGATGACCGTTCGAGAACTCCTCGTGCTCGCGTCGTACTACCCATGGCATCTGACCACCTATTTCGTGGTCGTGCCCGTCGTATCGGGACTCCTGGTCATTGCCCACGGACCGGGGCGAGGGGATGCGGCTCCCTGGAAGTACCTCTATTCCGCTCTCATTCATATGACATGCATCCCCGGGATTCTCGCGGCCATTGTGACCGGATACTCCCTGTTTTTCACAAGAGAGAATCTGTTGGATGCGAACGTTTTAGTCTACATTTTGCCCATCGCCTCCATGGCGGTTACCCTCATCATCATTCGCCGAAACGTTTCTTTTGACGACATTCCCGGATTCGACCGCATCTCCGGGCTCATGATCCTTCTCGCGGTTACGTTCGTTCTCGTGCTCGGGATTCAACGTACGCGTATTTGGCTGTTCTTCGGATCGTCCATTCTCACGCTCATCGCGCTGACGGCAGTGCTGTTCGCTTTGCTTAAGTGGGGTACGTACCTGCTTTTTCGACAGAGAAACCCGCCGCGCATCAAGCCTCCTTCATTCCATGGCAAACGGTAGCCTGCGCTCAGGTCCTTTGCACCGTGGACGAGGCGGCGAACCCCATTGCCGGCCGGCGGGAATCGTGCACGGGAAGAGCCGGTTACAGCGGCAATAAAAAAAGGGCGAAGTCTGACGACTTCGCCCGGTTCGTGTATGGGAACCCGAGGTGTGCTACCAGTTGAACACGTCGTCCAAATCCGCGTCCTTCACTTTGAACTTGATGTTGTGAGGCGGCAGCGCGTCTCTCGAGAAATACGCGGGAAGCCGATCGTGCGCGTTGGTGAACCCCGCGGCCTTATTGAACTCCCGTTCGTTGGTGAGAACGGACTTGCCCAAAGCCGCGACGTCGTCACCGGTAAGGCTCAGGCCATAGAATGCGTTGATCATGTCGATGAGCGCTTGGAAAGTTTCGGGTTGGTCGAGGGCCGGAAAGGCCACGAACAGGCACATACCCGTTGAATCGACCGCGGCCGTCGCTATCTGCAGATTTCGGGAAAGGTCAACCTGCCCCTCGGCCTTGAGAGGATCCACGGAGCCCCCAACATTGAGAATGTTGGACGCGACCGCGTATCCGGCCGTGTGATCCGCTCCCATGGTGCTCGTCGCATACGTCACGCCGATTCCCTGCACTGCTCGAGGATCGTACGCCGGCATTGCCTGGCCCTTGACGACCGGTACTCTCTCTACGCCGAAAGCCTTGCCGGTCACCGCGGCCCCGTTCCCCAGAATTCTTCCCAGGTGAGAGCCCTTGCCGACCTCTTTGACAAGATTGATCGCTGCCTCGCCGTCGCCGAATTTCGCCAACCCGGCTTCCATGGCTACGGCAATCGTGGCCCCCATCTCGATGGTGTCAACGCCGTAGTCATCGTCCAGGCGATCCAACTGGGCGATCACGTCCAGATCGTCGATTCCGCAGTTGCCCCCATGGGCCCACACTGTTTCGTACTCAGGTTGCTTGGTGATGTAATTGCCGTACTTGTCGTTGTAGATCCCGGAGCACTGAATAATGCAGCCGCGATGACAGCCGTGCGTCGCAGACCCTCCGCGTTCGGTCTCGAGCGCGGCCAGAGTCTCGCCGCTGATCTTCGCATGCCCCTCGAAGCGGCCCCACATGAAGTTGTGGGTAGGATATCCTCCCGCTTCGTTCAAGACATTGGTGAGCACGTTGGTGCCGTATGCCGGAAGTCCTTCACCGCTTACCGGGTGCTTCTTGAGGCCGGCAACCCATTCCTTGTTGGCTTCCCTGAACTTCTCGGGATCCTTGGCGGGCCTCATTCCCAGGCCGGAATCGTCCAGAACAACGGCCTTCACGCCCTTGGCGCCCATCACGGCACCGACGCCGCCGCGTCCTGCATGTCTGGTGGGGCGCCCCTCCATGTCCGTGACGGCCACGGAAGCGGCACTCATTTTCATTTCTCCGGCCTGACCGATGGAAATGCACGCGACCTTGTCGCCGAATTCACCTTGAAGCTTGGCAACAGTGTCGTAATTCCCCAACATCTTCAGGTCGTTGGCCTCTGTAATTTTGACGCCGTCTTTGTTTACGAACACTTTGTACAGCGTATCGGGCTTGGGTTTGCCCTCCAGAACGATGGCGGCACAGCCCAACCTTGCCATCACCTGAGCCGCCATTCCGCCGGCATTGGCTTCCTTGATGCCGCCGGTCAGCGGGCTCTTGCAGCCCACGGAAAGACGACCCGACATGGCCGCTACGGTTCCGCTCAGCAATCCGGGGGCTATAACAAGCTTGTTTTCCTCGCCGAGGGGGTGGCACAGCGGCGGCACTTCCTTGGCAACGATTGCGGAGGTCAAGGCCCGTCCTCCCAGGCCTGCATATTCTCCCACAGGAACTTCGGTCACCGAGGGGCCGCCGTCGGCTCCCATGTTGATTCTCAAGATCTTGTCCATGAATTCTCCTCCCTTCGTCTGGGTTACATGCAAAAATGGATGGTTCTCAAGACTATGCTTCTGCATCATTGGGCGAGAGTGTTGCTTGTGGGGGAAGGGTCTCTCGACTATAGATTCATGGTATCCTCCCGGCGGGCGGCGAGTCAAGCAGAAAAGGAGCAAAAGGACAATAATATGTGCTAGTTATGTCAGTGTGGACATAATAGGCCGGTCCCGGTACGAATCGGCTCACACCTGACAGAAACCGCACGATGAATCGTATGCGACCGCGCCCTCCCATCGCGGATCTCACAGGAATGAAAAGCTCGTTTGCTGCGGGTCTCTTGACACGCCTCCGTAACACTAATAATATCGTGATCCGGATGGCGTTGCCCACAGAACGATTCGCACTACACTTTCCATTTTATCCTCCCGTCGTGTGAGTGTCATGGACTACGAAGATTCGTACGTGACGGAATTGGAAGAGGCCTCGGTCTACCGCTCCCAAGACATGCTCAATCAACTGCGAAGGGAGGTGGATCGACGCCTGGAACGGTTCTCGGCCAGGTCGCTCCAATCGTTGGGTGAAAAACTGGGGGCCAGACGGCTGATTCTCGGCATTGAGGACGGGGACAGGGAAGTGATCCACGCGAGATTGACCCGGAATGATGGAGGCTGGGATTTTGCGGTGGATGATTCTTTCCGGTTCTGCAGCCGAGCAGCCTCCAGACGAAACCGCAAGCCCACGTTTGTCCTCCGATCCCGATTCAACTATCAGTTGACTCTCCCCCATCGGTGGTCCGGCACGCTCCTCATTGAATATCCCGGGATCACTTTTCTTAGTTCCGAGAAGGATTCGACAATCAGGCACGAATTAATGGAGTTCTCCAGAGAAGTTACCATATTGCTTATGGATCGCAATCTGGCGCGTCTTGAAAGCTGCCTGAACGAGGAAAAGAAACTGACGGAAACCTTGCGCGCCTTCGTAGCGTCACTCAGCAAGGAATTGTACTGCTTAAGCAGCATATCCATCGCGATGCGTCAGTCGTACAACGTGGAGGCGGTCCTCACCAAGGTGCTGGAGAAGACTTTGCCGATCCTTAAGGCAAAGCTGGGGGTAATCTATTTTCCCGAGACCGGTCAATGCGTCACATTTCATTCCTCCAGATCGACGCTTGGAAGAATGGAAGCCCCATGGTTCAGGGACTATTTTCGGAGCAAGATGCGTCTCCTGTGCGAATCCTCTGAAGGGAGTTGGCTCAGCTGTCGGTCCGTCAACGGTCATCCGGACTTCCCCGGTGAACTCAAGGACCACCTCTCCCGGGAGAGAGTCGAGTCGGTAATGGAGTTTTCGCTCCGCTATCACGATGACTTCCTGGGTCTGGGACTTCTCGGCCTCCAGCAAAATGAGGATCGTCCGGCGGGAACCAGGCTTCTCATGATAGTCCTCAACATGATCGGTCTTTTCCTGGAACATATCACCTTGATGACCGACCTGGAACGCCAGGTGAAGCTTATTTCTCGACAGAAACTCGACATGGAGAAGAAGCAGCGATTCCTTATCGATCATGTGGGAGGCGAGCGAGGAAAGGACAGAGTCAAGCGATCCCCGACCATGGATCACCTTATTGAGGAGATAGAGCGTTCGAGAAACATGATGCTGCTGGCCGAGCTGGCCTCCGGAGTGGCACATCAAATCAGGAACCCGCTCGGCAATTTGGTCTACGGTCTCCACCTGTTGAGACAGCCCAACATTACCGAGAACGAAAAGAACGAACTGATCGAAACCGTGACGGAACGGGTCGAAACCATTAACCGTATGATCAATGAATTCATCAATTATACTCGAATACCTGATTTGAAGTTCAGTCGGGAATCCATCAACGACGTCCTGAAGGGTACGCTGGATTCCTTCAACGGATGGTTCCAGCTGGCAGACATAGATCTGTCGGCTTCCCTCGATGCCGACTTGGGTGCGACGAAAATGGACAGTTTCTTAATGAGCCAGACATTCCACAACATAATCAAGAATTCGCTTGAAGCCATGCATAGCTGCGGCAGTCTCCGCGTTCTTACGAGAAGACTGAAGATGAGACATTGCCCGGATCCCCAGGAATTTGCCGAGATAGTCTTTGAGGATAGCGGACCCGGCGTTGCCGAGGAGAACATCGACAAGATAATGAAGCCCTTTTACTCCAAGAAGGACGGCGGGCTCGGATTGGGACTGGCACTGGTCGATCACATCGTCCGTGCCCACGGCGGAGCGTTAACGGTGGAGAATTGCAGCGAGGGAGGATTGCGGACCAGAATCTATCTTCCGATGCGGTGAAGCTCAAATGCAATATCGACTGTTGATCGTGGAGGACGAGGTCAATTCGGCCAAATACTTGGCTCGAATACTGGAGACCGAAGGGTACAAGACCGAGTTCACTCCCAGCGCCGAACAAGCCCTCGCGCTCATTGCAAGAGAGGACTACGATGTCTTGCTCATCGACAAGGTACTTCCCGGAATGGACGGCCTCGAGTTCCTCAAACGTGCAAAGGAGACCAGTCCGGATTTGCTTGCCGTGATCATAACCGCGTATGGCTCCATAAAGTCCGCCGTAGAAGCACTCAAGTTAGGAGCCAGCGATTTTCTCGAAAAACCCGTTGTCCCAGAGAAACTGCTCCACGTCCTACATCGGATACTTGAACAAAGGCGGCTGACAAAGGAAGTCATCGCCCTGAAGGCGGGCATCCTGGAGCGATATCAATTCCGCAGCCTCGTGGGCAAAGACCCGAAGATGCGGGGTGTCTTTGCCGTAATTGAATCGCTGGCCGGTGTGGACTCGCCGGTGCTCATCACCGGAGAAACCGGCACGGGAAAAGATCTCGTAGCCAGGGCCATTCATTTTGAAAGTCACCGAAAGAACGGGCCCTTTGTCGCCATCAATTGCGCGGCGGTCCCCGAAACACTGCTTGAAAGCGAACTGTTCGGCTATGAGAGAGGGGCTTTCACCGGCGCAGTACGACGGAAGGAAGGGAGATTCGAACAGGCTCACGGGGGTACGCTGTTCCTCGATGAAATCGGGGACATTTCCGCCCCCTTGCAAGCCAAGTTGCTTCGTACCATTCAGGAAAAGAACATCGAACGCCTCGGCGGCAACAGGTCCATTTCGTTGGATTTGAGAGTAATAGCCGCGACCAATAAGGATCTCAAGGACGAATTGGCCTCAGGACGTTTCCGGCTCGATCTCTATTTCCGGCTCAATGTCGTGCCCATACACTTGCCTCCTCTGAGGGAGCGGCTGGACGACATACCCCTGTTGGTCGATCGTATCCTTGGGAAGTTTGCCCAAAGTCATGACAGACCCGTTCCCGAGTTGTCGCGGGATGCCATAGCCAAGCTCATGAATCACGCATGGCCGGGAAATGTGCGCGAACTCGAGAACGTCTTGGAACGCGCTCTGATCATGACGAAGGACAATGTAATTGACGATGTTGCCTTCGCTCACACCCCAATGGAATCGTCAATTTCAGAGCCCCGGTTCCCGTTGGGATTCAGCACCGACCTGCCGTTGTCCGTCGTCAGACAGCGGGCAATCGCCGAGGTGGAAAAGGCCTATCTCACAACGCTGCTCAAGAACAACAAAGGAGCCATAGGTCGCACTGCAGCGGATGCCCGGATTGATGCGCGCACTGTTCTTCGTAAAATGAAACAGTACGGTTTGAAGAAGTCGGATTTCAAATAACGCGGTTTTGCGCGCGCGGAGTCGGACATCTGTGTCCGAGATGACATCCGTGTCCGATTAGCGACGCCGGGTTGATGCGTTGTTGTTCGACACGGGTCGTCATGGGGCTTTCACGAAAAAGGGCATGAGGGTGGCCTGTTCAATGAAATGAGTGACGGGGGGATTCTTTGGCTCCCGGCCCGACCATAACGGAGAAGCGCGGCAGTCGTCACGGGTTCTTCGACGGGGCGTGCCGGCGCTCCAGTTCAACCACCTGCCTCGATCACCAACCGAACCATAACAATCCGTGATCGCTCATGTAATTTGTTTTCGCATACAACTCTGGAATATATGGCACGATAATTGCTTATGTTATCTCCAAAATCTTTCATCATCGCCCTTCTCTCCGGGATCCTTTCCGCCGCTGCCGGCAACCGTGGCACGCCTCGAGGACGAACATGGCAGTCGAACAAGAGTTTGCTGATGTGTACCCTCTCACCGCGGAAATTCTGTTGGAATATCTTGACGGCACCGACTGTCGGGACTGTGGTTTTCCATCGTGCACGGCCTTTGCCGATGCGCTCATAAGCGGCAAGGCCCGAGGGCGCCAATGCGGCGAGCTGGATCCGGGAATCGCGGCTGCCATAGATGCACTGCTGGATTATGCTCCCCCGATCATCCCCTATAACGTGATGATGGAAAGCTTGTCCCCGGGAATATACCCTGTCGGCGATCCGCCGCCCTCCTCTCCGGTTCTGGTGACATGTAACTTTACGGAAACGGTCCGTCTCCTCGAGCAAATTCTGAAGACATGCTCAATAAAAGCTATTCTCCTGATGAGCGACACCAAAGGATACAGCGTGGATAACGCCGTCGCAGAAAAGAAATTCACTCCCTTCGAGGTCCTGAAGGTGATTTCCCATACGGAAGTGGGATCGATGGTGAATCATGGACGCTTGCTCATCCCGGGCCTGGCCGGTCACCTGAAGACCGGTTTGGCCACGACCACGGGATGGCACGTGCTAAAGGGGCCGGTCAGCGGATTCGAAATCCCCCTCTTTCTGATAAGGGAAGGACTCGTGCAGTAACCGGACCTCTTGCCGGCTCGGCCGTGACATCAATGTGCGAACGAAAATGTGTCGTCTGAGAGTGTCGTGTGCGGCGAATGTCCGGAATCCCCAATGGTGATGGATCCGCAGGGGAGCGGTGTGTGGGAAAACGCGACACGGGGGTGGGACCCGTGCCGCCCGCGGCACGGCACATCATTATGAGAGAGGGTGATGTAATTTGGTTGTCAAGAATAAAATGTTGGAAAGGCGAGGAGTCAAAGATGACCGGTAAAGAACGAGTTATGAAAGTCTTTAACCACCAGAAACCCGACCATATGCCGTGTTTTTCCGTCAACGGCACGCCCACGTACGAGCAGATGGAGAAGGTGGGAGCCTACTGGCCTGAGGCTCATGAACGAGCCGAGGACATGGCGAAGCTGGCTATGGCGGCCTTCACCGTTCTGGGATTTGATGCGGTAAGGGTTCCGTTTTGCCAGACTTTTGAGGCGGAAGCCCTGGGCTGCAAAGTGAAGTCGGGAGGAAAGGAGAACATACCAGGCATTGATCACCCCCCCGCGTATAAGTTAGAGGACGAGCCGGTGTTTCCCGATGACTTCCTGCAGCGTGGTCGCATACCCCAGTTGATCGAAGCCGTGCGCATACTGAAGCGGGAAGTCGGCGATCAAGTCGCGGTTATTGGGGGAATTATAGGGCCTTTCACGATCGCCGGTGCGATGCTGGATGCAGTTCCAATCCTCAAGGCCAGTTTCAAAGAGCCCGATAAGCTTCTCCCCTTTCTCGACGTGGCCGAAAAGGCGGGGACCGCCCTGGGAAAGGCGCTCATCGACGCGGGAGCGGACTTGATTTGTGTCGAGGATATGCAGGCTTCCCCCGATCTGATCGCGCCCCGTACGTACCGCGATCTGGAACTCGAGTACCAGAGAAGGCAGGTGCAAGCCCTTGACGTCCCGGTCATTCTGCATATTTGCGGCAACGTGGACAAGATCGTGGAGTACATGACGGCAACCGGCGCAGAGGCCCTGAGTCTCGAGCCCAAGTCCGACGTAGATGCGGCCAGGCGCAACGCTGCGGCGACCACCATTATTATCGGCGGGGTCGATGCGGCTACCACGCTGTTTATGAAGACCCCGGAAGTCGTGAAGGAAGCGGCCAGGGAACAGATTGAGATGGGTTTGGACGTCCTCGCGCCCGGTTGCGCGATCGCGCCGGGCACGCCCACGGACAACCTGCTGGCAATGGTGGAGGTGTCGCAGGAGTACACCTCGTAGCGGGCGGGCCAAGAGCGGCGTAAGAGGTCGGACTGTTTCGGCGGGACGGGGATTGCGTCTTAACCCCAAAACCTCAAGGAGGCAACGATGAAAATTCTGGAGGATTTCTCAAACATTTTTACCCGGTACGACCTCAACATCGAGGTCGCGCGTCAGGAGGCACGCAAGGTCTCCAAAGACGCAACACTCCAAACGGTGGCCGATGCCGTGGTGGTGGGCGAAACCGAGGAGTGTGAGGCTGCCACCAAAGCGGCTCTCGCCGCCAAGTCGCCGATGGAGGTTATCAATGACGGGCTCATCCCCGGCATGAACGAAGTCAGCCGTCTGTGGGACGAAGGCGTATACTTCCTGCCGCAGGTCATTCTGGCTTCCGACGCAATGAACGCGGGAATCGCCCTGTGTGAAGAGAAGATGGGCAAGGCCATGGATAAGAAGGGCAAGGTCGTGACCCACACGGCGGAAGGCGACATCCATGATATCGGCCAGGTAATCGTCAATGCTCTGCTCAATGCGAATGGGTTTGAGGTGGTAAACCTCGGTGCGGACGTTCCCGTCGACAAGGTCGTGGAAGCGTGTCGAGTAAACAATCCGGTCATGGTGACAGGCACCGCTCTCATGACTACCACCATGACGGCATTCCCAAAGATTGCCGCACAATTGAAACGGCTCGGTCTTAACATTCCCTTCGTGTGCGGGGGCGGGGCGGTAAGCGAGGAATATGTGACCAGTTTCGAGCTGGGGATATGGGGCAAAGAGGCCAATCAGGCCCCGGGTATGGCCGAGGATGCCCTTGCCGGAGACAACTGGAACGACATGAGGAGCAAATGGAACGGCTAAATGAAGCCGCTGTCCGTAGTCAACCGCAATCTGTCTTGCGAGGAGGATCAAAACCATGAAGCTTTCAAGCCAAATGGCCTATAAAAGCGCTGACGAAATGATGTTCGGCACCGCCAAGAAACCCGTCACGACCAAACGCGGGATCGTGCTGGGCGGTGGTCATGTTGTTCCAGAAGTAGTTCCGCATCCCAGGCCGGGCAGCGAGAAAACCATGAAGACGCTGCTGCGCGAGTACGAACGAGCCAACGGCGATGCTCTTGAACGATGTGTCATCGTGGGGCATCCGATACTGCAGATAGAGAACGAGCACGTTTTTCAAATGACCCACAATCCCAAATGGGGTGGAGAGATCGCGGCTCAGACCGCGAAACAGATGGACGAGTATCTCGAGAAGTACGGCCTCAAAGCATCCTACCGGGCCACCCCGGCTGACTTGCGCAAACCAGACATGGTCAACATGAGGGATTCGGATTATACCAGGGAGGTGCTGGAATCCTTCAAGGAGTGCGCCAAGTACGCGGATGTCGTTTCCATCGAGTCCATGGGCGGAAAGGAGGTCTTCGACCACGCCATTATTCGAAACGATATCGCGGGATTACTCTTCGGTCAGGCGGTGTTGGGCGGACGTGACATGGAGTGGATGTGGACCCAGATCGTGGACATCTGCAAAAAGAATAACTGCATTCCCGGCGGTGATACCAACTGCTCCGAGGCAAACACCGCCATGTTCATGGCCGGAGGCTTCATTTCCAAGGACGTGCCCCACACCATGGCGGCACTGTCAAGGGCCATCTGCGTGAGCAGAACCCTGGTGGCCTATGAGTGCGGAGCTACGGGTCCGACCAAAGACTGCGCATACGAAGATCCGATCATCAAGTCCATCACCGGTGTGCCCATTTCCTCAGAGGGCAAGACCAGCGCATGTGCGCACTCGGATCTCTGCGGTAATGTCATTGCGGCAGTGTGCGACTTGTGGTCCAACGAGGCCGTTGAATACCACGACATGTTCGGTGCCACTACCACGGCGGTCTTTGCGGAAATTCTTGGGTATGATGCGGCGGCCATGAATGCCGCAATCGAGCTGGGGTATCAGAAAGAATTCCAGGCGTGCTTGGTCAACTCCGATATGTATCGGGGCCCGCATGGATTCATGCTTGCTCCGCAAAATGCCTGGCTGATCGGAAAAGCAGTCGTGGACAACAACGAAAGCCTGTACGCCCGAGGCAAAGCGGCCGCCGTAAAGTGCGGGGAACTGATGCTGGGTGACCCCAAACTCAAGCTCACCGCATTCGAGCGGGAATCGCTGCAAGGGTACATGAAGGACATGGAGAAACTTCCGGCCAAGGAAGAAGACTTCATCGACATGTGCTTGAAAAAGTACGCCAACGTCAAAGGATTCGATCCTGCAGCTTACGGACTGTAAACGGGCGGATGTGTGGGGAAGGGCGAGGCGATCGCTCTTCCCCTTCACGCCGTGACAATGGGTGTCGAACTCTCCGGACCGTCATCGAGGGATGAAGCTGGTGCACGGGAGACAACTCTGGAGAGGAGAATCGGTAGGCGCAGAGGTTCCGCCGTGTGGTTCCGATTGAAGATCGAGATCAAAGGTTGATGTGCCGGAATCGGAAGCGGGGATGCGTGATTTCCAAGAGGGGGCGAGACACGGCGGAGCGTTTCCCGGAGGTATTGGGCGACGAAACGTGCAGGAAAATAGACTTCCTGCAGATGGGAGTAAGGAGATGACTGTAGCCATTTTGATCGCAATAAGCGCGATGTGGACCTCTGTCGCTCTCTTTTTCCTCGGCAAGGGTGAAGCCAAGGGTACCGGTGCCATTTGTGGTTTTGTTGGAGCCACCACCGTCTTGGGGGCATTTCTCCAGGCCGCGGTCTTCAATGATCCATTCGTTGCGGGGCTGCTCTTCGTGCATGGATTATTCTATTGCGCCGTCGGCTACGCCTTGCTCGCCGGTCTGGACGATCTGAGATCGGTGGGTAACGTAAGTCTTAACACCGCCATAGTGTCGGTCATTTACATGATCATTTTTTTCACCGGCGGACCGGTATTGGAGGGCGGAAAACAGTTGGTCGTCAAGAGCAACTATCTGGCCTTCGCATGTGCCGGCTATGCGGCTCTGACATTCATGGTTTGGCTCAATGCCAACGGCAAGTTTCCGGCTGGACTGCTGGCATGGTCACTGCTTGTGTGGGTCGTGTTGGGCCTGTGGGTCCCCGCGTTTTACTTGATGGTCGGAGGTGCGCTGCCATTTTGATACGTAATGCACTACGATCTACAGTGTGTCAGTGTTGGCGTGCGCGTCCAAGATAGGGTGAGATGGACCGGTCGACTGGGGACCGGAGACATTCTCACCTGCTTGTTTTCTGCAAGTGTCCATGTGGGCATTACGGCGTCCGTCGAAAGGAACGGCCGATGATCGTGAACGTCGTGTACGGTTTCTTAGGTGCGGGTAAGACAACGTTCATCAAATACGTCATGGAATATCCGCCGCCCGACGAGAAACTCGTCATTCTCGTAAACGAGTTTGGGGAAATTGGAATCGACGGGCTCATCCTGGCGGACCAGACCGGCCTCATTGCAGAAGTGGTGGAACTTCCCTCCGGATGCATTTGTTGTACCTTGGCTGCTGATTTCCGGCGACAGTTCTTGGAACTTCATGAACGATTTCATCCGGATCGCATCATAATAGAGCCGACCGGCGTGGCAATGATATCCCAGATCATGCAAATCCTCGAAGCGGAAGATCTCCGTAGTCTCTATTCCGAGTCCAGCCTGATACATATTCTGGACAGTTCCGAGTTCCTTGATTTCGTCAAGCGGCAAAGGCATTTCATGGAAAACCAGTTACGCCGAAGTCGGTACGTAATTCTCAACAAGATCGACCGCGTGAAACCACATATGGTGGATCTTCTCGTACAGTCCGTCAAGGAAATCAACCCTGACGCCGAGGTGTATCCCACCAGCTTCGCGCGAGTGAACCCCGATAGTGTGAATCGTTTCCTCCGAATGACCCAGGAAGAACCGAGACCGGACCCTCATCGCATGGAAGAGTACCCGGAGCACGAGCACGAAGACGGGTTTGCGGCGCAATTCCGAGTCTTTGGAGAGAAGTACGACGAGGTGTTCGACCCACAACGGCTGAAGTCGTTTTTCGAAGGTCTCAAGAATCGGGAATACGGAGACGTGGTTCGGGCAAAAGGGGTATTCCGGACGCCGAAGGACTGGATCAAACTCGAATTGGCATCCGGTGAGGTTCGTATGGATCCGGTCCATTTCGCTGTGCAAAGCGCGGTTTCCATTGTCGGCAGTGACATGGACGCCGAGGCAATGGAGTCCGGTCTGATCGGTTGTCAAATCTAACATCGGGTCGGGAAGGTGTATGGAAACCGTAGCCCAAATCGAAGATTACCTGAAACGCATGACAGGAATTGAAGCAGTGTTTGTTCTGGACGAGGAGGATCGCATGCGCCTGCTGGACATTGAAATCGATGCGGAAAAGAAATCCTTTATGGGACTCGGCGTGTGCTACAACAGCGGAATCAGGGACGTGCTGCGGTGTCGCCTCGTGTTCCTGGGGATCACCGACATGGATTTTCAATGGGGCTGCGGGTCACACATGATCCTGAAGAAAGGGGAGGAGATAGTCGGCGAAGACGTCTATGAAGAGTCCAGAATCGAGCAACTGAAGAAGCGAGACGATGTATGGTTTCTCCACAAGAACTTTGTGGTGTACAAAGACAAAGTGGATTTTCCTCGGGACATCGTAGACAAGAAATGCTGTTTCGAGCTTCCTGCCTTAACCTGCGAAGACCGAGCGACCGTCCTTGACGGTTTGAGCGATTATCTCATGTGCTTCCCTTCTCCGCCGGGAGACACCTTCCTCAAGGACAGATACTACGGGGGTACGGACGAACGAGGAATGGGAACAGTCCTGTTCGGATTTAGGGTGCGGGAGTGATCGTCATTCCGCATTTCAGGCAAACGATCGCTCCATCCCGGGTGACCTTGATCGCGGCGAGATGCCCGGTCAGTTCCAGGTGACGGCGCTTCAGCTCGGACCAATAAAGTTTGACTTCAGTGCACGACATTGTCCGTCCGTTTCGCTCTTCGGGGCAGGTGTGCCAGATGCCGCAACGCGTACAGGCTTTCATTTGAGTGACCGTTCCAAGGCGTTTATCCGATTCTGTTTCGATAGACCCTCTCACTATAATAATGGATGCGCCGAATCGCAACAAGAGAGCTCGCAGAGAAAACAGAGCGAGCTACGACTACGGTACACGAAAAGGGGCTTAGAATGGCTCAGCCGGCTATTGCTCTGGATCTGGGCACCAGCGGTTTTCGAGGACAGGCCATAGATCTGGAGACGAATGAAATCATTTCAACGGCCATCACGACCCGCCATCCCCTCCCGGGGGCAAACGTAATAGACCATCTTCATTTCGCCCTCGAACTGGGCGTCGAGGTTGCCGGCGGAATCATCATTGAAGCCGTGAACAAGGTAATCGGTCGCCTTCGTGTTCCGGTTGATGAAGTCGTCCGCGTGGCGGTATGCGGCAATCCCATTCAACTGTCACTTTTTCAAAAGATTGAAATCCGCGACCTGGCTTTCGCCGGCAAGAGGAAGCTCGAGTTGCTTGGCGTGGTGCCGCCCAAGCGTGATGCTGCAGTTCTGAAAGCCGGCGATATCGGAGGCTTGAAGGTGCCGGCCGGTGCCGAGGTGATTCTGCCGCCTGCGGTTCGCCACGAGATCGGTGCGGATGCATTGGCCATGATGATTCAGACGAGGATGCTGGAGAAGGATGAAACTTCTTTAACCACGGACTATGGGACCAATGCTGAAATGGCTCTCCATCACAACGGCGAAGTCATCACGGGGTCGACCGCAGCCGGTCCCGCTCTGGAAGGCCAGCAAATATCCTGCGGCATGCTGGCCATGCCGGGGGCGATCTCGGATCTGCGCAGAGAGGACGGTTATCATCGGATAATCGTCTTGGACGAAGAAATGCTCCCGGCACTCGGGCCGCTGCTCGAACTCAAGAGCGGCCGGGTGATCGATGACGGTCTTGTCCGGCCTGTGGGGATAACGGGAACGGGGACGGTCGCCATTCTGAATCAGGGAATGGAGACGGGCCTGATAAGACTTCCCCGCATCAATACGGTTGACATGGGTTTGCAGTTATGGGGACGCATCGCTTTCAGTGAGGAGGACCTCAAGGAGGCCGGCAAGGCCATAGGAGCGGTTCGTGCAGGCCACATCACCCTGTGTCGAGAGGCCCACATCGGTTTGGAAGACGTGGAAACGGCATACATGTCCGGGGCTTCCGGAACCTATGTGGACGCGTTGAAGGCCCGGCAGTTGGGGATGATTCCACCAAGGGTGAAGCATATCTACCAGGTGGGCAACACGTCCTTGGCCATGGCCCGGGACTTGGCTCTTGATCCGAAAAACTTGGACGTAATGAGCGACCTGGCAAAGAACCTGCGTCAGACCCATTGCATGTTTGCCTCATCCAAAGTGTTCGAGAAAGTCTACATCTTGGAACTGTCGTATTGGACCGAAGGAATGCCCTATTCTCAGTATCAGACGTTCCTGAAGAAGTACGGTTTCCCCGAACTTCCGACCATTGAAGGAAATCCCGAGGTCATAAGAACGGTGACTCGCGATATCGATGACCTGGGGCGCCTCGGGCTGGTTACTATTGCAGACTTGGGACAGCAAATCGAACACCGATTCCCAGGGTGCATCGCTTGCCTCGAGTGCATGGATGCGTGCCCCGAGCACGCCTTGCGGATCATTGACGATACGGATCCGCCTACAATCGTGCTCGACCAATCGCTTTGTAATGGCACGGCGTGTCGTCGGTGTGAGCGGGCGTGTCCCCAGAAAGGCTTTCTGTTGAACAACTTCTTCATAACGTAGTGAGGATGTCACAAATTGGATGACGTGTTCAGCAAAAGCTCGGTAGCGTCCCGGCGTCCCTGCCGGGCGAAGATGCCGGCTACCGAAGAATACCCCGCGTTCTGCGCGGGGCGCTACCAAGACAGGGAGGCTTGCCGCGAATACGTAACCGCATTCTTGAGAAAGCGTACTTAGCACGCTCACGGAGGCGCCATTGGTCATGGCAGTTGTCATAATTCTTACCCGGAGTTCCGGTTCTCGGATGTTTCCGGGTTTGAAAATTTGAGAGGAGCAGCGATGAGCAAAACAGCGGAGAATCTGGAAAGGGCGTTTGCAGGTGAGTGCCGGGCAAGTATCCGGTATCTTGCGTACGCGGAAAGGGCGGATGAAGAGGGTTGTGAGGGAAGTGCCAGACTTTTCAGAGCCGCAGCCAAGGCCGAAATGTTTCACGCCCTGTGTCACTTGAAAGCTCTGGGAACGGTAGCGGAGACTAAGGAGAACCTTCGGGCGGCCATAGACGGCGAGTCCTTCGAGTTCAAGGAAATGTACCCGGCCATGGTGAAAGACGCCGTAGCCGAGAATGAAATCGACGCCAGGCATAGCCTGGAATATGCCATGTCCATTGAGATGGTTCACCACAAGCTCTTCAAGAAGGCTTTGGAACAAGAGAACGGCAATCCACGCGCTGAGGCCTATTTCGTCTGCCCGCTCTGCGGCAATACCGTGCCTGACGCCGCGCCGAAAAAATGCCCCTATTGTGGCGTGGATGCAAAGGAATTTGTCCGAGTTGAGTGAGTTGGTGGAGGAATGCCCATGTCTAGTCGTCACCTCTTGTGGATCAGGTCGACCGGAGAAGGCGCGGACGCTTTACAAAACGTCCTGGAGACCCAACTTGACGATCTGATGGTCCTGGCGGTGCGCGGCGCCCGCGAAGCCCTGGCCGTGTTGAGTCGGGATCCCGGCCAATATCTCCTCGTGGTGGTGGAAACCGGGGACGACACGATGGAAATCGGCGAACTCGTGACGCGGATGACACAGATCAATCCGGCGATGGAGATCATCGTCCTCGGTCAACCCGACCTGTCTTGGGGCACCCTTGACCTGCCGCGCTACTATCGCCCAATTCTCCTGACTCCTCCCCTCAACCAGGACGCGTTGATATCGTGCGTTGCAAAACTCAAGGAAACGGTCGAAGCGAAAGAAGATCACGCCCACCTGATGCGAGGAATGAAGAGGCAAGTCAACCAGAGTCGGAAGAACGTCGAAACACTCCTGGAAATTCTACAACGAAACGGCAAACTGGGAACGATCGTCATCCGCCGTGACGGATTCTTTCTGTCGTACAATTCCGAAGCCCAGCGTCTCACCGGATTTCCCGCAGACGAGCTGACCCATATACAGAACTGGGCACAGACATTACTTGCGGACCCGGAAAGCGCCACATCCCTGCTCGAAATCGTGAACCGATTGTGGGAAGAAAAGTCCGGAAAAACCGAGTTGCGTCTTCGGATCAATCGCAGGGACGGCGGCTGCTTGACTTTGCACTTGACTTTGATTGTGCTTCTGAATGAAAAGGGGCTTCCTCAGCGAATGTTGGCACTTTTTTTCGATCCTCTCGATACCTGTGCGATGAGCGAATATCGGGCCTTGATCGAAGACGGAAAATGCCGCGTGTACGCGTATCACCCCGACAATGGATTCACCCGTGTGTCTGCAGCGGCCCTGGATCTGATTAATCGTGCGTTCTCCCTGGACCTGGAGATGGAACACATCCTGGGCCGACGAATCGAAGATCTCCCCTTTCCTGAAGACATAGCCGCATTGTGGCAAGATTCCTTGGAACGAGCGGCCGAGGGTGACGCGTCGGTCGAAAATGAACTTGTGCCCCTAGGATTACCAGGTCGGCGCATCATGGACCATGCGTCGGTGACACGCATAGTTTCCGGGGACGACGAGACTGAGACGGTTCTTGCTTACGTGGTTCCCAGAGAGGACTTGCGCTCCGAAAACTTTCACGATGTGTCCATCCGGGTCTTGGCCGAGAAAACGCTGGACAGTATTCCACGGCCTTTTCTGCTCTTGAAGGCCGTGAGGAACGAAACGGGTTCCGCTCAGGATTTCTTGTGCCTGAAAATCAATATTGCCGCAAGGAGCTTGTTGGGATTGAACCATGCAGTGTCAACGCCGACGCGGCTCGCCGACGTCTTCTCGAACCATGAGTCGACACGGAAAATTGCGGAACAGGCCCGACGCGTCACGGAAACGGGGAGAGATGCTGTTTTTGAGCTATGGCTTCAGGGACCTTCAAGTAAGGCCCCCTCGATTCTTGTCAATTTCCGGATGGGAAAGGTGGGGGACGGGGCCGCGGTCTTCTTGGAAAACGTAACCGCATCAAAGGAGGAAGAGCGGCAGCTCAGACAGTACCGCCACTGTTTCGCTCACATGCAGGAGGCCATAATCGTCACCGACCTAAGAGGCAAGATCGTTGACTGGAATCCCGCCAGTGAGCGCCTGTTCGGCAGCGAGGAATCACGGATGCAACGACGGCCGTCCTTCAACCTAACGCAGGACGGCAAACGAACCGAATTGGAGCAGTTCACGAAAACCGTCCTACAAAACGGAGATGTGTGGAAAGGTGAATTTGAATTCATCCGACCTGACGGCGGCAGAGGCACCGTATCCGCTACCGTTGGCTTGCTGAAGGATGACGGAGGGCAACCATACGGAACCGTAGGTTTGTGGCATGACTTGACCGACCGCAAACGACTGGAGGAGAGGTTGACGGTTAAGACGCTGGAACTGCAGGACAAGAACGCGGCACTGAATGCGTTGCTCCGTCACGCTGAAGAGGAGAGGGTACGGGCCTGTGAGCACGTTGTATCCGACCTGTCGCAAAGACTGAACGATCGCGTGTTTCAAATCTTGGAAACGAGGCAAAGGCCCGACATGGTTGAAACTCACGCACGATTGCTGCTCAAAGACCTCGGAATCGACAGGGACCTCCGAAAACCGGATCGAGCAGATCCGGTCCGTGAACTGTCCGAGAAGGAACTGGAGGTGGCTCGGCTGATACGTCTGGGCAAGACCACCGAAGAGATAGCGTTTATCCTGGAAAAAAGCCAGGACACCGTTCGACTTCAGAGAATTTCCATACGTAGAAAGCTGGGCCTAAGGCGACGAACCCAAAATCTCGAAGGTTTTCTGAAGAAAATGACTCCGATTTGAGGCGGCTGCGAAGCCGTGGACACCTTCCGTGAGGGCTGAGGACGGCATCAAGATAACAGTTCTCCGGCTCCCATGCAGGACATGAAGGTCTCAGTAATTGGTTCCCCTAGGAACGTGCCGCGATCCCCCCGTTCGGCTGCTTGTCGGCGGCCTGAGGCCAACAACGGGTGTGTTTCATCGACGAAGGCCATCCCATGGGTCTTCCCTTGCTTTGGAATAATCAATAGTTGGCGACAGTCGAAATAGAGGTGTGATAATGTAAGCTCTACTTGACGTAACCTTTTACAATAGACCTACATAGATGTTCCCTAGATCTTGACATCTTTCGTGTAGAATTGTAGTGTAACATCAGTGAGCTACAGAACATTCACTGCAACTCTGGTCTCAGTATTATGCCCTATATTTGGCACAACCAGTCTGTTGTGTTGAACAAGAGGATACTTTTCGTAGGGAGATAAAGTTGGGTAAACAGGATGTCATTGACGCCGTTCGGGGCCAACCCACCTCTCGAGCCCCTTGGGTGCCGTATGTAGGCATTCATGCCGCTCGCCTTATAGGTGAACCGGCGGACAGATATCTGCAAGATTCGCATCTCATCGCTAAAGGAGTCCTGCATGCCGCGATGAGGTACAAGGCCGATGGAATCCCTTTGCTCTACGACTTGTCAATAGAAGCAATGTCTATGGACTGCGGCTACAAGTGGCAGACGCACTGTCCTCCCACAATTACCGAACACCCGCTTGAAAATGAATGTCTTTCCGAATCAGATGTCCGTATACCCGGACCTGCCGATGGTCGCTGGCCGGGCGTCATTGCGGCGGGTAAGAAGATAAGGGAACGACTTGGCGACGTAGCACTCTACGGGGTAGTGACGGGTCCTCTTGTCCTTGCACTGCTCTTGAGAGGGATTAGTATTTACAAAGATCTTTACCGAAATAAGGCGGTCGCAAAGGAGATTATTGACTTCTGCGGTCAAGTCGCCGCCGAATCTGCACGTACCTACGCTGAAGATATCGGTTGTGACGTAATCGCAATTGCGGATCCTCTTGCTTCACAGTTGAGACCTCATGCATTTAGAGAGTTCGTCAAGCCGGCTGTTCAGCCTGTTATTCAGGCAGTCAGGACAGCAGGTAAGGTATCTACTTTTTTCGTCTGCGGAAACGCTACAACTATTCTCGAAGAAGTAGCCCAGGTAGGAACCGACGGATTCTCAGTCGATGAACAAGTTAATCTTACATACGCACGGGATGTGGCTCTCCAATTCGGCGTTGGTTTTGCGGGGAACCTGAGCGTCTGCACGGCTGTGGTCCCAGGGAACGTTTCTCCTCGCGAGGATGCAATAAGAACGTTATCCGCCGGTGCGACCACAGGATACATCCTTGCGACCGCTACAGACATGCCCTACGACGTTCCGGAAGAATACGTAGACGAAGTTCTGAAAGCGAAAGACTGGTTCTACAGGAACTACAGACAGTATCCACGCCGTAAAGAGGAAGAAGGAGGTAAAGAATGTTCGCTTTTGAAACCGAGCAGAAGGTGTGCCGGG
The DNA here is from genome assembly GCA_031082285.1 of Desulfomonilaceae bacterium. Taxonomy (GTDB): domain Bacteria; phylum Desulfobacterota; class Desulfomonilia; order Desulfomonilales; family Desulfomonilaceae; genus JAVHLK01. Next base: position 47,515 of record JAVHLK010000017.1, on the reverse strand, counting down.
TCGGCGGGGTCACGTTCGGCGGTCAGCCGGGTCAATATCCCACGGTGGTAGTCCCGTCAATCTTTCAAAAGGGAGACAAAGTCTTTGAAGGCAAACGGAAAGAGGGTTTTGACGAGAAACGAGCTGAAAACCTGCTGAAGACCACGGAAAAGCTCTCCGCGGAGACCGGCGTTCCATGTATGGCCGACATTGTCGCTACCAAAGGCGACGAACTCAAGACTTATATTGACTTCGTCACAAGCGTGACCGACATGCCTTTCTGTATTGATGCCTGGGTCATGAAGCCCAAATTGGAAGGGGCCAAACACTGTGCCGACAAAGGACTTCTTGACAGAATGTTCTACAACAGTATTACCGTGTGGGAGAAGGATTTGGAGACGGAAATCAAGGAAATTGCGGCCATTGGGGTCAAACATGTCCTTCTGGTAGCCTTTGACATGGCGGATCAGATGCCGTCGGGACGCATTTCGGGAACCCAGAGATTGCTTGACGCCATTGAAAAGGTGGGAGCCAAGTTTGAAAGCATATTCGTCGACACGTCCGTCATGAACGGTCCGGCCACGGCCCTATGTTCTCTCGCCAACAAGCTCATCAAGGAAAAATGGGGGCTTCCTTGTGCAAGCGCCCCGTCGAACGGTTCATACATGTGGAAAGCGGCACGTGAGAAGTGGGGCCAGGCCGGCTGGGCCGGCGCGGACGCGGCACTGGAGGCGCTGGCATCCACATTGTACCACGATATGATCTTTTCGGGTCCCATGGCGGGCTCGGAGCGGATCATTCCTGCCGTTGCCATGGCTGACGCGTTCACCGCTACGCTTGCCTTTGGCGAAACGAAGATGGTTCCCGCGTTGGAGAGCCATCCTTTGAAAAAACTGTTCCCCGAGTTCGTTGAGCAACTTCAGGGAATGTAGGAACGGAACACGGGTTCCGACAAGGAGCGGCAAGACGCGTGTGCCGCGGTGGAAGCCTCATGAGTTCAGGCAATCATGCCGTGCACCATACACGTTCCGACAAGCTGCGAACCACACTTCGGAGCATCCTTGTAGGCGATGACCGCAGGGATCGACCGTAGAAAGAGAGGTATAGACTATGGGAGAAATGAAGCCTAGAGAACGGGTGCAGAAGTTCCTCAAGCGCCAACCGGTTGACAGAATGCCTGTGTTCAGCGGTATGGGCCTGGTAACTGTTCAAGCGATCGACAAGCTGGGCATACGTTTCGCTGAGGTTCACGGTTCGGCGGAGTATCTTGCCGACTCCGCATCGACCTCATCCGACATATTTGGTTTTGACTCGGTCGTGGTTCCCTATGACATGTGTACCGTGCCGGAAGCGATGGGACGAGGCTGTACGGTGTACGCCGAAGCTGAAGGCGTGCTTTACCCCACCGTTCCCTCTAAGTGGGAACATTTCTGGGATGTGGACGTGCCTACCGACTACTTGGATAAGGGCCGCATGCCGCTGGTTGAAGATGCCTTGAAGAAGCTTGTCACAGACGATAAGTACGCCGTGGGCGCCTGGGTGCTCGGGCCTTTTACCATGGCCGGACAGGTCACCGAATTGGATCTCCTCCTCAAAGGGATCAAGAAAGACAAGGAAAAAGTCCACGCCTTTCAGGCTAAGATGACCAAGGTGGTCATCGACGTCGCGAAGCGCTATCAGTCGCTTGGAGTCGATTACATCAACATCCGCGAGATGGGATCCGGGACGGATCTGCTTTCCCCTCGCATGTGGAAAACTCTTATTCAACCCTACCTGCAACAGATCTTTGCGGAACTGAAATCGCCCAAGATTCTTCACATTTGCGGTGGAACCGACCTGATAGTGGAGATGATGAATGAGTGCGGTGCCGACGCCCTAAGTTTCGACCAGAAGAACAACATCGCGGAAACCAGGAAGAAGATCGGCAATGACGTCATTTTGCTGGGCAACTTCGACCCGTACGGAACCCTGTGCCAGATGGAGCCGACTGAAGTCGAAGACGTGATCAAGGGCTGCATAGATGCCGGAGTCGATGCCGTTTGGCCCGGATGCGACATCTGGCCTGAAGTGAAAGCGGACAACGTGAAGGCCTATGTCCGCACCGTCATAGAGTACGGTAAGAAACCTTCGGCCGCTGTCGGCCGAATATGAACCAATCAAAGACATATACGGAGGAATACGCATGGTATCCGAAGCAAGGCGAGAAGAAATCCTTCAGAACCTCTCCGAAGGTGTGGTCGAATACGACGAAAATCAAGTCAAGGAGTGGTCCCAGACCGCTCTCGACGAGACTCTGGACGCGTATGACGCCATCATGAACGGCTTGGCCGCAGGAATGGAGATTGTCGGGGACCTTTACGATCGCCAGGAATACTTTGTTCCGGAGATCCTCATGTGCGCGGACGCTCTCTACGCGGGTCTCAATATCCTCAGACCGCACATGAAGATAGATTCGGCAGGAGACGTCAAAGGTCAGGTGGTCATTGGAACGGTGCAGGGCGACGTGCATGATATCGGAAAGAATCTGATCAAGATGATGTTCGACGTAGCCGGCTTCACCGTGCATGACCTGGGTCGGGACGTGCCGCTGGAGAAATTCGCGGAAGAACAACTCAGAACCGACTCTGAAATCGTGGCCCTTTCAGCCATGATGACCACGACGATGATGGGAATGAAGAGGGTCATCCAAATGATAAAGGAGAAGAACCCGAATGTGGCCATCATGCTCGGAGGGGCACCGGTGACCAAGGATGTCGCCAGTCTCTTCGGCGCGGACGGATATGCCGAGAGTGCGGGTAATGCCGTCCAGGAGGCCATCAAGATGATCTCGCGACTTCGCGAACTCCAGAACCGAGGTGTTGCGCAAGGCTGATCGGTCCCCGGACACGTGCGCCGGCCTGAGAACGAGCGGAAGAATATTCAAGAAGAGGGGTACCTGACGTATGGATAGAGCGAAACACATGGTAATTTTCCAACCCTCAGCTCGCCGAGGCTTGGTTGAAGAAGGAACCAGCCTCCTGGAGGCGTCTCGACAGCTGGGCGTGGATATTGAGGCCCTTTGCGGCGAAAAGAAGGTATGCGGCAAGTGCAAGGTTAGGATCGAGCAAGGTTCTTTCGAAAAATTCGGTATCACCTCCAGCCGGGATCATGTCAGTGAATGGCAGGAAGAAGAAGACAAGTTCATTTTCGCATCGGCAAGAGAGGAGGGGTACCGACTCGCTTGCGTTGCCAAGGTTCACGGACCCCTCTTGGTGTTCGTCCCCGAAGAGGCGCGGGCCGGTAAGCAGGTAGTGAGCAAAGCGGCCAGAGACATCCACATCGACTGGAATCCTGCGGTGAAGCTGTACAGCGTTGAAGTGGTGCCGCCTTCCTTTGAGGAACCCACGGGGGATTTCGAACGGATATGCGCGGAGTTGGAGCGCAACTTCGGCCTCAGCAATCTCAATATCGACTGGTATGCCCTGCGAAAGCTTCCCAGACGTCAGCGTGAAGGCAATTGGGCCGTGACGGTGGCGGTGTGGATGGACAAAGAAATCGTGCGCGTGCTCCCGGGCAAGGTGGAAGATCACTATGGCATCGCAGTAGATGTAGGTACAACGACGGTGGCCGCCTACCTCTGCAACATGCGTACGATGGAGGTGGTGACCACCGCTTCCATGATGAACCCGCAGTGCAAGTACGGCGAGGACGTCATGGCCCGAATCACGTACCATATGATGAACCCGGGCGGCCTTGAGACCATGAGCAAAGACCTCATCGCGGGGTTG
>JAVHLK010000017.1:0-43759 GCA_031082285.1 Desulfomonilaceae bacterium | reverse complement strand
GAACAAGCTTGTGGTGGAAGCTTGCCAGAGCACGCATCCGCCGAAGAAAAAGAAAAAGAAGAAGAAGGAGGACGATAGCGTCGAGGAAGGTGAGCACGGAGAAGAATCGGAGGATCTGGAGGATCTGGAGGATCTGGAAAATGGAATGGTGCTCAAGGAAAAGGGCAAGTATCTGCTTCTCAATCCCAATGACATCGTCGACATGACCCTTGTGGGCAACACGGCCATGCACCACATTCTGTTGGGTCTCGATCCCGAGTTTGTGGGTTTGGCGCCTTTTCCGCCGGTCATCCACCGATCTCTCGACCTGCGGGCGAGAGACCTGGGCATCACTATCAACGATTCGGCGTACGTGCATATTCTGCCCAATGAAGCCGGCTTCGTCGGCGCGGACAATGTGGGAGTGCTCATCGCTGAAGAACCGTACAAACACGATGAGATGCAGCTTCTCATTGACATCGGAACGAACGGCGAATTGGTGCTGGGGAACAACAAGAAGATGATCTCTTGTTCGTGCGCGACCGGACCCGCTTTGGAGGGCGCTCAGTTGAGCTACGGCATGCGGGCGGCCCCGGGAGCCATCGAACGCATCAAGATCGACCCGGATACCCACGAGGTTGACTACAAGGTCATCGGGAGGGACGCATGGAGGAGTTTCTCCAAACCCGAGGAAATGAAGACCAAGGGCATTTGCGGTTCAGGAATTCTGGACGTCTTGGCGGAGTTGTACATGTCGGGAGTGATTGTGAAAAGCGGCAGATTCAACAAGAAGCAGAAATCCGACCGGTACAGAAAGAACCCTGAGACCAACCAGCCCGAATTCGTGATCGCATGGGCAAACGAGACGTCCATCGGCAAGGACGTGGTGATAACCCAGAAGGATGTTCGCCAGATCCAGTTGGGTAAGGGCGCCCTGTACACGGGCTGCAAGCTCATGATGCGCCGCATGGGTCTGGAAAAGGTCGACGTGATCAAGATAGCCGGAGCGTTCGGAACTCACGTCGACAAGACCAAGGCCCTCATTATGGGTCTGTTCCCGGATTGCGATCTTGACCGCGTCTTGGCGGTGGGCAACGCTGCCGGGGACGGTGCCAGGGCCGCACTGCTGAACAGAGAAAAACGAGCCGAGGCCAACTGGGTGTCTCGAAACGTGGAATACATTGAGCTTACCGTGGAGGACGATTTTCAACAACAGTTCATGGAAGCAATGCAGGTGCCTCACATGAAAGACGAGTTCCCGCATCTGGAAGGGATCGTCCCTCCGGATGTGTTACATCAGAAATGAGAGTCCGTGGCATGCCGTATCGGCCCGTGAGTTGCGCACGAGATTGCCACGGGCTGCGCCCTCGCAATGACACCCTTGAAGATGTCTTTGTGAGGAGTGAAATCCCGCGCAGAGCGCGGGAAAGCGCTCTCAGCGCGTAGGGATTCGCTGCTCCATTTATGAAGCGGACTATTGAGAAACGGGACGGTACAATTATCGTCATATCAGGTAAGGGCACCATGGGAAAAGAAATGGATTTCGGTCACGAAGAAACCTTCCGGAAGACCGGACGCAACGGCACCGAAGTCTGCCGATGTGGGCAGGATTCCGGGGAGCCCAATATGGTCGATCTGCCCATGAGCGACTGTTCATCGGAACCTTCCCCATCAGCCGGCTTGTCACCGGAAGCCTTGGCCGAAATCAACCGGATGGTGAAAGAGCAAGGCTTTCAAGAGGCTTTGGCGCTCCGAACCTGCGAGATTGTCACCGCACGCTGGGTAGGTCTCAAATGTCGTTACGGGTGTGCCAACTACGGCACCAACTGGTGCTGTCCTCCTGCGGCACCGTCTCTCCAGGCGACCCGGGAATTCTTGTCCGAGTATTCCATCGCGCTGCTTCTGCTGGGTCGCGCAACCAACGAGCACTTCTACCGTAATTCCACCGTCAAACGTCGTCGTCAGATCAGGCAGTGGAAACGCACGGTATCCCTTGAACGAAAGTTGTTTCTCATGGGGTACTATAAGGCATTCGGGCTCCCCTCGGAGTCCTGCGCGCTGTGCAAGAAGTGTTCTTACCCCGGCAGATGCAAATTCCCGAATGAGAAGCGACCATCTGTGGAAGCCTGTTCCATTGACGTGCTCGAAACAATCAAGCGTCTCGGTCGTTCCGTGGAACTGGCCGCGAATGTGAAAGACAGTTACAACACTTTCTCCTTGATGCTTCTTTTTTGAGGTTCAACTGAAACATGGGTCTGTAAGAGGAGTTCAAGGACAGTACCCGGATCGTTCGACAGAGCGCGAGAAAGATATAGAGACGGCAAGGCCGGCCGAGAAATGGAGGTGACATGAGACAAAGTTGTACTCGACTGCCCAGCACTACCGAGGAATAACAGAGTAAACAAGAGACCTTGCAGGTTCCATTTCGGGATTAAAAGGGAATCCTGTTGGACACAGGAGTGGGCCCGCCGCTGTAACCGAGTACGAAGACCGCACATTGCCACTGGGAAACACTGAATTCCTGGGAAGGCGCGGTTGGTAGGACGATCCGGAAGCCAGAATACCGGCCTGCAGGGTTAGGTCTCAAACCATCGAGGAAAATGGCGAGGCCGGGCACACCGAGGACAAGAAAGGGAAGTTTCAGGGCCTATGAAGGTCCGGTTTTCCTGAATGGAGTGACATACGCGACCCGCAGTGATTCCAGTCCTTTCCCCTGTTCCTCGTCCCGGAACACCTCTTTGGAATGCGTCAACTCACTCATCCCTTGCATATGGTTTTCCGCCAAGTGTCGGTCCTTGGAAGACTCCGGACGTTCTATGACGATCCCCTATGGATACGTCATGAACCTCCGTGGGAAGGCTATGAGGCAAGGTGATGATGACAGGTGCCGACTTGAAGTTACGCGAGCGTTCCAAGAATAGGGAGGACGGCAATGGCTTCTCAGAGCGGAACACTGTACGGAATAGGCGTTGGACCCGGTGATCCGGATTTGATCACCGTAAAAGCCGTGAAGATTCTCCGACAAGTCTCGACGGTTTTTGCCGCGGGTTCCACAAAGAACGGCTATAGCCTGGCTCGAGACATAGTGAAAGAATATGTCGGCGAGACCCAAATCGAAAAAATGTCATTTCCGATGACGCGTGACAAGAAGACACTTACCGAGGCGTGGGAAGGCAACGCCAGGCGAGCGCTGGAAGTAGTTGAAGCAGGGACGGATGCCGCGTTTGTCACATTGGGAGATCCCCTGACCTACTCCACATTCTCGTATCTCCTCAGAACGGTCAAACGCTTGGCGCCCCACATCAGGATCGTTACCGTCCCCGGCATAACCTCGTACCAGGCGGCCGCGGCCATGTCCAACATGCCCATAGCCGAAGGAGAGGAATCCGTTCATCTGATCTCCGGAGCCAAGGGAGGAGCAACCCTACGCAAAGCGATAGATTCTTCGGAGAATATCGTCATGCTAAAAACGTATAAGCACTTCGATGACATATACCAGACGCTTGAAGATCTGGGTTTACTCGACCACTGCGTTCTTTTCAGCCGATTGGGACTTGACGGAGAGTCCGTCGTGCAGGACCTCAGGTCGCTCAAGAGTAAGAAAATGCCCTACCTGTCCCTGCTCATAGTCAAGAGGAACGGGCTGGTGCGAGCCGCTCTCGGCGCAAGGGCCGCCAACCTCCCGGCAAGACGGGTTGCGCCGCAGTCGGTATACGCAGAGAATCCGCGCTGCTGAACAAAGACTTCACGGAACCGTCCACCCACTTGACAGCCACGCCGGCGCCGGGGTAAAGCAGATAGTGAATGCAGACTTCGGCGCGGCGCAATGATTCGTACGACGCGGACGAGAGCAACACAAGTCTCATGTTCGGTTCGTCGAGTGGGTATCGGCGTGGGAAACGATAGAAATCTCTCCCGGAGGATTCCCGCACTAGGAAGGCGAAATCCGGTGATGCTGAAGACCGTTCTCCGGATGGAATACCGCCACAGAGTGGGAATCGGACTCGACCGTCGTTTCCGTCCGGGACGAAGCGCTCCGCCGACAAACATGTCGCTGTGCCTTTCCATGCGGTGCAACCTCAACTGCATCATGTGCCGTCAGAATCGCCACACCGAAAATGTCCCCGAGAACCGATCCTGGTTCTCGAAGGATCGGGAACTCCCCCTGGAAGCATGGGTATCGATTCTGGACCAAAGCATCGCTTTCCGGCCATGGCTGTTCGTCACCGGAGGCGAACCCATCCTCTATCCGCATTTCCGGGAGTTCATCGAGGCGGCCAAGAAGAGGCGTTTCGTGGTTCACCTCCAGACTAATGGAACGCTGCTTGCCAAGGAAGCGGAGTTTCTGGTCGGAATGGGATTGGAGGCGGTTACGATCTCGCTTGACGGCACACCGGAAATCCACGACAGGATCAGGGGGAGAAAGGGAACGTTCGGCTTGGTGGAGAAGGGCGTGAGAACGCTCGTTGAAGCACGGCTTCGAGCCGGCGGTCCGGGGCCCATCTTGTCGTTCAACTTCACGATTTCCAAGCAAAACCTCGAGTGTCTTGAACGGATAGTGCCTCTGGCCGCGGATCTCGGCGCGGACATGCTCCAGATTCAGCACACCATGTTCAACACCGAAGAGAACGTGGCGCGACACAACAGGATCTTTGCGGACGGTATGTCCCGGCGGCTCGGGGTGGAGATCGCGGAGCCGTCGATCAGCGACGACGAGTACTATCGAAGCGAGGTGGAACCTGAAGACGTACGCGACTTGATTTCCGGTCTGCATTCGGCAAGGAGACAGGCCAAGGGCCGAATCAGAGTTCACTTTATGCCGAACCTGCCCCACGAATCGATCCGGCCGTATTACCTCGACCTGGACCACCCCTTCTACCAGGCATGCGACACGTTCTGGAAGACGTTCCGTATCCTGGCCGACGGCACCTTCTCCCCGTGTTTGAATTTCCTGGTTGGAAACATCACGCAAAGACCGCTCATGGACCTGTGGAACGGTCCTGAAATGAGCAATCTGCGCAAGCTCTTTTCCGGTAAGCTCTACCCGGGGTGTGCACGCTGCTGCCAGCGCCACTACCTTAGGGGCAGCCGGGCCTTCTAGTACAGCGGTTCGTACTTACCTTCCCAATTCTCAATACGCCAAGTCCTCTTGCTCCCTCGCCCTTTGGGAGAGGGCTGGGGTGAGGGCATTTATGAAACGACCTTCCAGGGAGCATCCTCACGACCTGCGGGCCGTCACGTACCCATCCAGGGCGCACTTTCCCGGCCAATGAGAATTGGTCTCACCGATTTCAGATCACCCGTTACCTCGATCGGACACCTAATCCTTGACGAACGGAATGTCGGGATACAGCTTCCACCCCTTGCCCGGGGTGAAAGAGAAGTGGCACAGCTCGCCCTTTCGTTTGTACGTCATCCTGGTCAACTGACCGATGACTTCGTGATCCGGCACTACTTAGTATAGCGACGCGCGTTGAATATCGCGGTGACCCTGCCCCAGTTCCTCAACACTTCCACCGATCGCTCACGTCATTGCGCGGAGCGCAGTCCCGCGCAGAACGCGGGAAGGCAATCTCGATGCTTCATGAAAGGCCGGCACTACCGTGCCCTCACTTCGGTCGGGCTCGCAATGACAAACGTGATGGTGTCCCCGGTATTCAAGGAGCTACACTATAATATGGCAAGAATCGTGCACGGTTGGTGGGACGTCACGGTGAGAAAGTCTTATCGCTCCGGAGAAGCAAACTCGAGGCACCGTGAAGTTGTTGAACTCTCGGTGAATCGGAAAGTCTCAATCAGGTATGGTGAACAGCGCATCGAATAGCTGGCGGGCAAAGACGGACCACCTGTCCCGGAAAGTCTCGAACTGAGGGACTCGCGGTAAGTAGATTCAAGAGCGCTGCAGGTCACTGCCATTGGAAAGGGATGCGAGGGTATTTCCGGTATCCTTGAGCGAAGGAGAACGAGATGTGACAAAGTTCTCCTTCGAGAAGTTGCTTTCCTCCCCATTGCACTTCGCCCCGTTCGTCTTGTCGAGCGAATCCGAAAAACATGTGGATCTCTCTCTCGTCCGACTCACCAAGGGAGAAGACCGTCTCTCCCACCCCCTCAGGTTCCTGCAAACCTACAAGACTACAAATTGTTGGGGGAATGTCGGCAAGCTGTACAGGGGACATGGAAGTTCTTATGCGATGTCCGGACGTGTTGGGAGGCTTAATCGCCAACAAGGGAAATGTCCTGTTGCACAATAGATCAGCAGGGAATCGGGTCACCGACGCAATTTCGTCCAACATGTGCACGGGAATACGCAGATAAGGGTCGGATGGACCGGTGGCGCTCGATCCATGATCAGCGTGGATGATGATGAGAGATTCATGGTAACGGCCCAGCTCTTTGAGCGTATCCGTGAATTCCCTTACGAACTTCAGGGCGCAGGCTGCCTGGTCCCGTGGTTGTGTGCCGGCGACGAGACGGCAATTCTTATCCAACACGTCGTGGGGCTCATGTGAAATGTAGGAATGCAGAAATACGTACTGACCGCGGTTGGGCCGGGTACTTTCGTCTACAATAAGTCTTTTCATAAGTGGAAGAGACGTGTAAATCTTGCGTATCCACCTTTTTCGTTCCGGATCCGTAGACGATTCGCCGTCGAGGAAGCGAGCAAGCTCCTCCTCATAGTCCGCCGTCCGTTCTGGACCGGAATCGTGGTTCAATGACTCCTTAAGCCTGCCCGAGTTGCGGAATGACTCGGCAAGACCCAGGATGCCCTGCGGCATCACGCGCTCGAACCAAAGATCCGCAAACTCCGACGTCCCCGGGATCCTCTCCGAGAGGCCTTCTTTCGAGGCGACATCGATCGGATCGATCAAACGTGAGGCATTTGCATGCATGTAGTACCGTATTGGAATATACTGAGTCAGGCTATAGCCGGCCTCCGTCAGAGTTCTAAAAAGTCCATCGGTCTTGCGCAAGCTCATCCATTGCCCGACGCTTCCCGTGCAATAGAAAGTTCCCGTCAGGTAGCTCGCCATTGAATAATTGGTCCAAATGTAGTTGGCTCGTGCGTTTCGGAAGAACGTGAAGCCATCAAGTCCGTCAATAGTGTCCCCAGTTGCAATCGCCTGTTCAAATACCGAACTCCCGAATCCGTCAAGTACGAAGTGATAGATATTCGGACTCTTAAGGTTGGCAGCAAGACTCGGCGCCTTTGCCCTGAAGTCGTACACGACCTTGCCCCCCAGAACGACGATCGAATCGGGAGATATCCGCCCAGGCAGCGTGAGGAGCTGAACCACCAATAATACGGCTACGAACGCCGAACCCACGGTTTGAACGAACTTGAACGGAACCATCCTGAAACAGAACACAAGGCCCACTGCGATAAGTGCCTCAACACCGAGTGGAACTCCCACGTTCCAAGTCCATTGGGTTGGAGTCTCGATCGAACCCCAATGCGCACGAACCGGGAACAACAGATCACTTAACGCCAGGAAGATCCCAAAATAGAACAACCCCACAGAAACGCTGAGACGGTATTTGGCCCGTGTCCATAGCAGGCCGGTCAAAGCAAGACCCCAGACCGCGGACATCAAGATCCACGGAGCGAGTAGGGCCAGGTTGTAACCGAAATCGTCCTGATTGGGTAGATACAGATCGAGAGGAATGAGAACGAGAGCCACCAGCGCAGGAAACCATCCGATGAGAATGGCTTGCACCTTGCCGATCCGTCCCTCATTCAGGTCATTCCGAGAAGTATCTTGCGCCACTCACCCTCCTCTAATACCGACTATCCCCTGGTGACGATCCCGTCACTCTGAGCCATCCCCATCGACATTTCCTTGTTTGAACGCGCATGTCCCCGAACTCGGCCCGAACCAACGTTGCCACACTCGGAAGTGATGCACGGAAACGATCCGCCGCCCGCCGATCTTCTGAAAGAGCAACTAACCCAGGCGACTGTTGGCAGGAAGTGTGCGTGCCAATCCGGTGGAAGTTGTTTTCACCGATATCGAACTCCCGAGAAACTTCGTCGAGCAACTAATCCCTGGTGAAAGGTATATTGGGATACAGCTTCCATCCCTTGCCTTCGGTCAAAGAGAAATGGCACAGCTCGCCCTTTCTGTCGCGGCTCATCTTGGTCAACTGACCCATGATTCCATGCTTGTAGAAGCCGGCGAACATGTGAATCTCCCGTGCCTCAGATTCCTTGATCTTAAAGACGGACGTCCCTCGCTCAGTCACTTGATCGATCCCCAACGCGTCATAGACGGTTGCGGGTAAGTCGGCCAGCATGGTCGGGCTCTCGGAAACACGAAGAGGAGCGCGGGTTTGTCCCGGAAGCTTCACCAGAAGCAAGGCATGCGTTCTATTGATCATCGCATCAGGGTCGAACGCGGATAGCGCTGCAATTCGCGCGGCCACATCCGGCGGCAATTTTTCTTCATTGGGGTTCCCGACACTCGCATAACCGTGGTCCGACTGGATGATGATCATGGAGTCCTCGAACCGTCCCAGGTTCTTGAGTTCCTCGATGAAACGCACCATGATCTTGACGGCACAGACCGTGTGATCGAAATAGGTCGCGTCGCCCTTGCTGTTGCGAGAGCAATCCGCGTTCCTGCCTCCGATCGGCTCGTGTGTCATCAGCAAGTGCGCATACACATATTGCCCTCTGGGCGGACGGGCGCCCTCATCGTTGAGCAGTGCTTCCGCCAACAGGCCGTAATCGTCATTGTCTTGTGGAACAGGTGGTTCCTCATGCCCTGTCGCACCGACTTCTTGCCGCCGCGATCCAAACAAACGACTGAGTAAGCCGCGGCCTCCGGAATACACCACTTGCTGCATCCACGTGGGAGCAATCCGGAGCAGACACAGATCGGCAAAATCCAGGGGATCGAAGAACCACTCGGGTTTGCGATTGTCTTTGATCAGGTCCATTGCCTGCCGGTTATAGGAACCAAGGTCATGAAAATACCCCGCGTCGGGAACGTACATGGATACGACATACCCGTGGTCGTGGAGCGTCTTGATCATTCCCGACCCGGTGCGCAGCTCGTCCCATTTTATTGCGCTGCCGCCGGGGAAAAAAGTCCCCGTGAGATAGCTGGGAAGCGAACCACAGGTTAAGGCGTAGTTGGACCGATTATTCTTGAAAAAGGTGAACCCCTCGAACGCGTCGAAAGCGTCCAGGTGCTTCACCGCGTCCAAGAACACCAGGCTACTGTAGGCATCAAAACAAATCTGATATACGTTCCCCGTTTGTGCCGGATTCTCCGTAATGAATGGATGGGTCTTCTTCTCGTAAAACGTGTATCCCCCTCCCTTCACGACGATATTCGAGCCGATGTTGGCCGCGAAGTACAACGCTTGGGAAGCCACCAGCACAATAACGAAGGGAACCCCGATGGTGGTCGCCCATCGGGTCGGTATCCGGATTCCCGTCCACAGACACACGCCCAGGAGAACGAGTTCCACGATGGTGAAAAACGGCGGCGACCACGGGGTTATCTGTGACGGTCCGGATGTCAACGCTCCAATCTGAAGCGGTGCGAAGACGTCCGCCAGCACGAGATAAATCCCGAAAAAAAAGAGAAGAACAGAAACCCGAGCGCGAACCCGCGGTTGCAGCAGCAGCACGGGCAAGAGCAGGAGAAACGCAATTACGGCAGTGATGATGCCGACCGAGGGACCAAAGAAATTCTCGCTGAAATCCGTCTGGTTTGGAATGAACACCGCGAACGGTATGAGCACGAACGCGACAAAGATGGGAAACCATGCGATCAACAGATAGGACGCATTCTGTCGGGCGCCGATCGACGAAGAGGCCGATCGAGTGTCTCGGTGCTCCGATTCAGATCCTTTTGTACGGTGAGTTCGCTGCATACAACTATTCCCTACACCTCCGGGCCGGGCCGGTACAAGGTCGAGTCCGGACCGCTTTCCGAACCCGAACTGGAAATCTGCAGGAATCAGGGGGCCGAGTCCACACACCTGCTTCACGTTGAGAAGCGGTCATTCGTTCCCCTGTATCTTGGGCTTGAATCGAACAAACGTGGCTCCAGTCCTCCTGTCGACCAGAAGCACCTCGAACTGATACCGATCGAGGTCTTCTCTTCCGAAAAAACGAGACTTCTTGAATCGTTGAGCTATTTGCGATGACGACAAGTCAGAGTTTCCCAGCGGGACGTACTGCAGGGATGCAATCGTGTCGAACCCTTTTTCGTGGCAATACTTGAGGAATTTCCCCTCCCTCTTGGCTTTGAACCCTTCGTAATCCAAGGCAAAGCCGATGCCGTGTATCGCCGGGATGCCCGTCGAATATGTGATGAACGCGTCATCGAACTCCACCAATTTCACTCCCGGGTTCTTGGTCCGGAGTTCCGAGGCAAGGTTCTGCGCGTCCTGCCAGAAGGCGAAGATACGGTTGCCGTGAGTGTGCACGTTCATGGTGACGGCCGTCGCCATGATGACATGAATTGCCAGGAATGCTGTCAGGACGCCCACGGCCGTGACCCGGATCACCGGATTGGACGGCACGCATCGGCGATACACCGGCGATAACAATACCAGGGCCGTGAAATTGACCGACATTTCCGACAGAGGGTAGTACCAGCTTAACCCCTGGTGGTTCACATGAACGTTGACCAGGTTGTACAACCCTTTGAAAATTACGTAGAGGAGAAGCGCTGTGAGGAAGACGCCTCTGTTCCGTATTTCATCGAAATCCTCGCCTCCCTTTCGGATGATCGACAAGAAAAGCACGGCCAGGATCATGGGAAAGAGCATTTGGATGTGCCGGTAGAATATCTCAAAGAACTGGACATACGCGTTCATGCTCAGCGGGAACGGCTGCAAACCGCTCAGCAGTCCGAGTTGCCGGAGGTTGGTCGTCAGAGCGAAGCCGCTCTTGGCAACGCCGCTTATCGGCATGAAACTCCCGACGGTATACCAGTTGAATAGCATGTAGCATGTGAGTATGACTGAAACGGGAGCAACCAATGCCACCGTCGTCACGAGCCTGCCGCGGAAAGTCCGCTCGCCCCAAAAGAGCGAGCAAAGCGCAAATGCAGGTACGAGAAACACGTCATCCAGTCGGGCCAGGACCATCAAGGCAAGGACGACTCCCAAAACCGGAATGAACCACCTGCGCTGCATGCAGCGCTGCGGATCGCCATAAGAGACCGCGGTCAGCGTGAAGAGAACACCTGCCAGGAGGATGGTCAGACCGCTCTCCATGCCGTTCATGTATGACCAGGGGGAATTCGAGAAGGGCGTCACGAACGAAAAAGCGAGATAGAGCAGGCCGGGCACGAGCAGTATCGCGAGTACTCTCGAACGGGTTATCTTGTACAGAGCCAAGCCGGCAAGCAGATACCCCAGCGTGACCGTCACAACGCTCAGAAAGAAAATGGAAAAGATGTGGGTTTCCCGGTCCATGTCGGGGAACAGATTGAACAGGCCGGTAACACATAGCTGCCAGAGCGGATGAAATCCGCTGGTGGCCGACTCGCCGTCGAACGTGTAGAAACCTGTCCGGGATCTGGCGGCGATGGCCAGGTAGTAGAACGTGTCTTGTTTGAAGTAGTTGAAGACGGCCTGTACGCCAAGCTTGTATACAGTCCAAAACGGCGGCGTCAGGAGAATTGCAGCCATGCCGGCCGCCACCGCGATGATCTGTTCGGTTCGACGGTCAGTGATTTTCTCGATCAATTGCATCCGTACCTGCACGTCGACGGATCAGGCTTTGGCCGGGCGGTACTCCCGGCCGCCGGTGCGCGTCAACGGTACCAGCCGCCCTGTGTCTGCACGGCATTCGGTTGTCTTTCCGTTCAAGATTGCCTCGACATTTCACTCCAAATGGACGGTTGCTCGGGGTCGTGGTCCGGGGGCTCTCGCTGAGGCGTCCCCGCGTTGTCGACCCGCAGCCGATACGTCGGTCCGGCAGCTACGGCTCCGGGGTTCCCGGGGAACGAACCGGCTCGGGCGGACGTGCTCCGGTGCGCTCATGTGCCGACTTGAGAATATCTCCGGCTTGCTTGAAATCAGGTTTGAGACGCAGTGCCTCTCTCGAATGACCGATCGCCCGGTCGAACTGAGACGTCCTCATGAATAGACGGGCCAAGTCGGTGTGGATCCGGTAGTTCTTCGGGTCAAGCTGCAACACGCGTTGATACTGGTCTATTGACTCCTGGTGGCGCTCAAGCTTGATCAGTGCCTTTGCCAAGTGGATTCGGACGTCGATGAGCGTTGGCTCTAGCCCCAGGGCCCGTTCGTACGACATGACGGCACGCGTAGTATCGCCGCAATTTTCCCATGCCGCACCCAGAAAAAAATGAGCATTTGCCAGCTTCGGGTTCAGCTTAACGGCCGCGTCCAAGTGCTTGATCGCCTCCGTATGAAGGCCGAGCTTGACCAGCGAGATGCCGAGATTCGCTCGCGCCCTCGCATGCTTCGGGTCCAGAGAGACGGCCTTTCGGAGGACGCGTGTCGCTTTCTCGTGCGACCCCAGGGCCACATACGCTGCCCCAAGATTGACATACGGTTGCACCAATGTCGGCTTGAGCCTGATTGCCCCGCGGTAGACCTCAACCGCTTTGAGCAGATCATTGGCGGCGAGCAAGGCGTTCCCAAGTTCGATCACTGCGCCGACGGACTCGTCGGGGTACAATTCCACAGCCTCCCGAACCACTTCTTCCGCTTCATGCATGTTTCCCCTGCGTGAGAGCACGACAGTCAAATTGTTAAGTATATCCAAATAAGGCTTCTTCTCAATCAGCGATCTTTCTTGAGGAAGCTTACCATATGCCTCCTCCCAGAAGGACAACGGATTCCAGCGGACGGACTGGAGATGGGTTGCGGCAAGCAAGCCGACGACGACGAGCGACACGATCACACCCAGGGCAATCCGGGAAGCCTTCACGCGGCTGTCGCTCCGTGCGGCGGCTTCCGCAACCTGAAGCATGCCCTCGGCGATAATCATGAGAACGCCCGCCATGGGAAGGATGGCGCGATAGCCGAAGAAAAGGTAGTAGGGTATAAGAACACTCTCAGGAATCAGACTGATCGCGAAGAACAGTATCCCGAACGCGGTGACGGGACGTCGGCGGAAGAGATATATGGCCGTGCCCACGAGGACCGCCACACCGGCGCATGCCGCAATGGTAATCGGCGGAGTCAGCAGCGACCGCGATACGGTCATCGGCTTGACGAGATCGAGAGTTCCGGGAATCGGCGCAAGTATGGAAGTCAAATAGACGAAGAAAACCCGACACTCGGTCAGCAAGACCTCTGCAAGGGATAATCCCGAAAAGTGATAATAGCCGCTCAGCCGGCTCAACGCGTTCTGCAATTCCCTACTTTCCGCGGTGGCGAGAAGGTTGGTTATGGGAAAGTACAAAAGCATCGGCACAAAGGCGATAGCGCTTACCCGAATTACGCTTCTTCGTAATTCCTTGCCGGCGCACCGAATCAGCGCGGCATCGGCCAAGAGCAACACGGCCGGAACCGTAATCACGTTTTCCTTGCACAACATACCTGCGAAAAAAAGCACACTGCTGAGCCCGTAGCCGACCTTTGAACTCCTCAAACGCCCGGATCGCGCAGCCAGATAGACGGCTATGGCGGCGAAATAGAACAAAGCGGCGAGAGTCGCTTCACGCTGCCAAATATATAGCGTGGTAAAGGTCTGCAGAGGGTGGATCGCAAAAATGAAACCGAGGAATAGACTCACTTGGAGCAGTCGACCGCGGCCGCGTACAGTTTCCCGGAGCCCAATGTCCAAAACGAGAAATATCAGCAAAGAAAGAACCGTCCCCGTCAATGCCGTCAGCACAATGTTGACCAAACGAAAATATTGAGGGTCCATACCCGTAGTCAAGTAATTGAGGTAGAGCGTGACCATGAACAGTGGTCGAACAGGTATGATGCCGATCACGTCCCAGATGCCGTTTCGCTGAAATAGCTCTGTTTTTGACAAGATGAACTGTCCGGAATCGTAAATCATCGGCGATTTCAGTGCCGGGTAATTGGTCACGACCAATGCCGAGCTCGCAAGTACGAAGCCGAGGCCCACCATGCCCCAACGGATTCGCGTCTTCGCCTCGTGTTCAGTGCATTCGCATTGTCGGTACGGTCCGGTTTCCGGGAAACCGTGACGTGTCCCGACCTGCTCAACGGTATTCACGCGATCCCTCATGGGCTGAAGTTTAGCATCGTGCCGAATTCGGTGCAATAACGGTCGTACAGTACCACATACCGGTCAAGGATTCCCTACTGAGCGATGAGGAGAAGGGGCTATGACAACTTGCCACGAGATGTAAAGTCTGTTTACATACAAATGTCTCTTTGTTTCGATATGTTACATCAATTCGGGAGCCTGGTGACGCGTTTTGTCACAAATTTGACAAAACGCGGCGGTAAGAACGCATTTGACCTTCATTTCAAGCACGCCTGTCCCGACGCTACGATGGCACGGAGGTTGCATGATGATCCAAACGTGTGCTCGAGGAAGCCGACGCGTCAGCCGCCTAGGCTGCACGATGATCGTTCCCCTCCGGCTGTTGATCGCCATTCCTAAGAGTACTACCACAAGGAGGAGATTATGCTCGGAAAGATCAGGACTACAAAGGGTTTCACGCTTATTGAACTCATGGTGGTCGTCGCAATCATCGGCATCATACTTGCCATTGCCATACCGTATTATGTGTCGTACAAGAGGACCGCGTGCGACCGGAGCGCGTCCGCGGACGTTGGAAAGGTGGCAGCGTCCCTCGAACGCTTGGGAAACGAGCTGGTGGACCTGAACTATAAGTTCGACGAGGAGATTGCCGATCACATCAACGACAACGATGCCTTAAAGTACATGGTGGGACCGTACTATGGCTGGCGCGGGGGCACCGCCAAGTGCGAAGTTCTGGTGAGAATGGGCCAAGTCGACGAACGGTGGGTCATTATGGGATGCGCCATGAAGGGAAGCCACCCGAGAGAGGGCATGCGCTACATATACCGCGCACCGTTCGTGGGCGGCGGCGACCTGCCGGCCGTTCCCGCGGAATGCGGTGAAGACGCGGGTGACGGAGTTTCCGCCAATTGGAATGTCTATCCGTATCCTTCTCCCTCCGCTAACGGCGTGTGCTACACGGAGTCCATCGTTGCCACTGGTACAACGGACGAAGCCTTCCCGTTCCGTACTCCCGGCAGCGTGCTGTGCGATATGATGACCGGCGCTGAATAGCCCTCCTGAGACGGCATGTTTTATGCCTCTGCCGGCCCGGTTCGCCCAACCCTGAACTACCATGTCCGGAGCCCGCACATGATGCAGGCTCCGGTTTTCTTTCTCCGCGTGCAATGAATCGGGTACTACCTCGCATGAATTCGGTACCTGATTCTTGTCCCGTTCCTGAATCGGGGACCCGGAACCCGCGTTCTCGGAGCACGAACTCGCCGAGGCAAGAACGGCTGCGGTTTCCGTTCATGCACTATCGAAGGTGCGCGGGAAAACACGTAGGCCGCTCACGCATTTTCCCCTCCCCGCCGGCCCGCACCCCCGGGCATCAATATCCGCACCGCATGGTCCGTGCGTTCCTGTAAACGCTCGGTGGCGTGCCGTCCCGCGCAGAACGCGGGACCCCTATCCAAACCGGCGCGGAGGCCGGCGCTACCAAAGCAGTGAAGTTTACCGTGAATTCGACACCGTACTATGCAACGGTGCACCAAGAGGAAGGACCCATCGGTCATTGTCGCGTTCGGTCGGCCGGCCCTCCGACGGACTCTTCGGATCGTTTCCGCCTCTCTTCCAGCCTCGCGATTGTCCAGTCTATGCGCCTCTCCAGATGTTTGTTCCAATAGTCCTGGTACCGGATCGACGGGAGAGTTTCGTTCTTGATGTGCGCGAGCAAGGGTATGACCGCGGGGTTGCCTTTGAGCACGAGGTATCGGGCGGCATATGAATCGCCGGGATACTCCGACCATTCGAAATTGATCTTTTTCGCGAGGGCGACGGCCTGCTTGCGTTCGACTGCACGGTCAATCCGTGTGTCGGTCACGGTCGACATGAGGTAATCCGCGCCGACGATCCCGAGAAACCACACGACCATCAGCACGCAGAGAAGCAACAAGACGACCCGCCATGGGTCTTGCCGGGTGCGCCGTTCTTGCACGGCGATCGCGACGAGACCGCAGGCCAGCACAATGCTCACGGCCAGGAGAACTACTTGAAGGTACATCATGTGCGTGCTCTTCCGACTGACCTCGGCCTGCGATCGAATACGGTTTAAGCCCGTCAACGCGGTTTCTCGCAGCGGATTGCCCTTGTCCGCGGCAATTCCGGCGAGGAGCGGTTCTGCAAGAGGCTCCTTCAACGACCCAAGAATCTCGATCGCTGCCCTGCGGCGGTCGGGCGTTCCCTCGGTTGCCGCGGCAAACACGGGGTCGAGGACGTGAACATCATCGGGCCGGCGAGAAATCGTTCGCTTCAGTATCCGTTCAATTGCCTGCCGGGGTGTTTCGACCATATCGGGGGATTTCGCCGGCGTGTTCGTCGAACCGGTATCCGCTTCGCTCAACCGTTCGACGAGCCCTGCAACATCCTCGAGCTTCTCCTCGCCGCCCCGTTGGTTTTCCTCCGAGATGCCGGTGAAAAGGTCCTTCAGGATCGGCCTCCGGATTGAACCGTCCGCCGCGGTTGAATTATTCTGTTCCGCGGATCGTGCCGGCTCGTGAAGCGCGGGAATCACGAGCACAACAAGACACAGCAAGAGTGCAATCCGCCGAAGCGATTGCACCATGCCCACGTCGTCGGCACGGGGCTCGCGTCCCGGCACGCGCCCCACTTGGAACCGGGGTGAGCTCTTCGGCCCGGCCCGGCCCGTCTGCCTCTGAATTTTCGCATTGCAATTAGGTAGGCCACGGCGTGACGTTCCGTTGTCCTCCCCGCGGGGGAAGCCGTGCGGTTGCAGGCAGGCAAGTAGAGTCATGGGCAAGCCTCTCCGGGTGACTGCGCTCGATGTGGGAAAGGTGACGGAAGATCCTTCCCCCAGGATGGGAGGCCGGATCTCATCTCCATCCTCCCCCATCCTTATATAGTCACCATCTTGCGGGTTCAAGGATTATGGCGGAGGCACGTCATCCGGGGTGTCTCACAGGCGCTCTCCCGACGGTGACGGTACAACGAACGCGGGAGACCGCGCGCGTTGCATATCCTTTGAGATGGGAGTAACATACCTGCCTGCCCGAAATACCAAGAGGTTCTTCCATATGAATCACACGCTTGACCGGGTGTTGACCGCATTGCGACAGGTGAATGCCGGAGCGCTTATGAACGCGCTGGTGAATTGCTGTGAAGAAGCGCTTCGAAGGCCTTTGCCGATCAGCCTGCCGAGAACAGTAGACATTGCCCTTACAAAAGCCTGTAACCTGAGATGTGTGCAGTGCATTTCCTATGGTTCCGCAAAGGATTCGCGCTGGTTGCCCTTTGAGTTGTATGAACGTATTGCAGCCGCTTTGTTTCACACGTCCCTCAAGGTCGAGTTCTGCAGCGGCGGTGAGCCTTTTCTCTATGCACGGATCAGGGACGCGCTCTCCTTGGCTCGACGGTACCGAAACGTAACTGATGTGACAAGCAACGGCATGTTGATAAGCCGAGATGTCGCCCATTGGCTGGCGGAAGACCAGACGCTCGAAGATTTGAGAATCTCTTTTGACGGAGCGCGAAAGGAGACGTTGGAACGTATCAGGCGCGGAGCGCGACACGAGACGATCTTGAACAATATCGAGTACCTCTCCACGATAAGAGACCGGAACGGTCTCAGATTCCCTCGCCTGTCGCTCCGTTTTTCGATCATGAGATCAAACGCGGAGGAACTTCTCGAACTGTTCGAGTTGTGCGACAAGTACGGTTTTGAGCGAGTTCAGGTTCAGTACCTCATTGTGGCGAACAGTGTGGACTTGCAGGAGTCAATGTACTTCCACAGGCAACTCTGTAAGGACCTGTTCGGTCGAGCCCGAGCCAAGGCCCGGGAATACGGCGTCGAGCTTGAACTGCCTCCTCTTATGAGTACGGAAAGGCAGTCTCGGAGGTGCCTCCACCCATGGCAGGCAATGCGGATCGACACGGACGGGTCCATTCGGTTTTGCGGACGGTCATGGAGACAGCGAGTGGGGTTCTGGGATGACGGCTGGGAGTCGGTGTGGCGCGGGCGGATCATGAGTGAGATCCGTCGAACGATTGACTCGGATGAACCGTATTTCCCGTACTGCTCCTACTGTTCCAGTCGCCGGGGATTTGACCGGGAAGGCTCCATGGCGGTGGATCCCGGTTCGGACGTCTATGTCATCTCCGGGCTCGAAGACCTGCAGGTTCCCTTCAACATGCGCACCGAGGAGAGTGCGTTCGCGTTCAAACAAGTCAAATCCGAACGTGCAGCGACCTGAGCTACGGACTGTGAGCCGTGTACAGAGAAACGGACGACGGGCACGCGACGTCAAGAGAGTCGGTCCGTCTCGCTGAGCTTGAACCGCAGCAAGCGATCTCACTGCTTCGGAATCGGCGGCCGAATTCATGAAACCGGTAACGTGGTTCAGAAACCGGGATCTCCGCGCTCCCGGGTAGGGGGAGCTTTGGGAAGGTCCCCGAGGTATGTGGGACCGGTCTTGAACACGACGAGGCCGTACACGGCCAGAGTCACCGCAAGTGCGGGAATGCTCGTGATGTGAGGTTCGAGGAGGAGGTACATGGCCGCGGGTACGACCCACAGCAGGGCAGGGTAGACGACGTCCAAAAGCGTGAAGAATCGGAAGCGCCACTGGCAGTAGATCAGTGTGAGAGCCGTCATGACGAGCTTGGTGAAAATGATGACCAGGCATCCGCCGAGCAGACCGTAGGACTGCACCAGCGTCACGTTGAACAACAGGTTGAACGCGGTGACCACGCATGCGAAGGCCAGGAGGATCCTCTGGGCCCCTGTAACCATCATGACATACGCGAAGAGATTGACCTCAAATGAGAGGACGATGGTCCAGACCAAGTAGGGAAGCATCCACGCGCACGCCCTGAGTTCGGGAGGATAGATGATGTCCACGATCGTCTTCCCCATCACTGCCAGGAACAACATGATGGGAAATGCAATGACCAGAAGCCACCTCGCACTGGTGTGCACCACCGGACCGATATCTTCTTTCTTGTCGCGCCACAAATAGGCCAACAGAGGGAAGATCACCCATCCCAGGAGCTGTTCCGAAGCCAGGGCGGATACGGGGTCCACCAGATTGTACGCGGCACTGTAGAGCGCGACCCCCTTCACTCCGGTGACCCGCTCGAGGAAGAAGACGTTGGTTTTGTTGTAGAACAGGCCCAAGATCTGAATGAGCGCAAAGACGCTCGCCCCCGTGAACAAGCTCCACACCGAGGCCCAGTGAGTGATTCTCCAGGGAGTCCCGGAGTAGGTTCTCATGTGGTTTGTTGCCACGAGTGCGATGCGAATTACTGCCGAGACCAACTTGAACAGGGAGACGATCACCGCCCCGAGCCCTGTGGCGGTGGTGAGGAACGCGTACGCGACGGAGGCGACCGAACTGATCATTCGTATACGAGCCTCCTGGTCCTGGCGACCCCGCACCCTCATGTCCGCAAAGAACGTGTCCGCTATCACTTCAAGGCCGAAGCCGAGACACACAAAAAACAGCGCCCAGGCGACATCCGGAGATAATGCCTGGTACAGCGCGAACCCTCCGACCACGACCATTGCGGGTACCAGCAGCACGAGTTTAAGAATGTTTACCGAATGGAGCACGCCGGGGATCTCGCCGCGGTCAACCCGGGACAGGTATCCCACCAGCGCATAATACAATCCGAACTGGACCACCCGCGTGACGATCATTCCCCCGGCCAATGCGTACATGATGGTTCCGTACACGTGAGGGTCGGACCACGCCATGTACAGGAACCAGCCGGTGGTCAGTATGCCGTCGACGGCTTGGGCTGAAAGCAAGTGTGCGAAACGAGTCAGTATATTCTTTGTCAGGCTCATTCAAACGGTCCTAACGGATGTGATTTTCGGTACGGCGAACAATGGGAATTCAAAAAGGGCGTCTTTGGAGACGCCCCTCTAATCCACCTTACTGGATGATGCCCGCTTGAGAAGCCCGTCATTCGAGGCCCGGTACCCGCCTCACAACCGACTGCCCGAATCGAGGGGCCTATCGAGAGTCACTCGTCTTCGTCCTCATCTTCATCCCAGTCTTCTTCGTCCTCATCCAAATCGTCATCCTCTTCGTCCTCGTCCCACTCGTCTTCGTCGTCATCCCAGTCTTCTTCGTCCTCGTCCCACTCATCGTCCTCTTCGTCCTCATCTTCATCCCAGTCTTCATCATTCATATCATCGTCCGGATCGACATCTTCTTTGCGCGGTGCGGCGAGCCGGCGGAACGGGTCAATGCGGGGGGACTCATCAACAGACGGGTCCAAGGACCGCCGACACGTCGGATGGATTTGCGTCGTGACGATTCCGTCAAGGGAATCCGCACACATGGTTTCGGCGAGAATGTTTGTTGTGGTGATCACGAGAAAGATCTCCTCACGTGAAGTTCTTCTCTTCCGCCGCTCTTCCGGGTGCCGGGCACTTCCGAGCGGAACAACGAAGAGATTCGGACCGAGCGTCAACACACTGTTGCGTGAACGGGCCGGACTGAAGCCCTGTATATCACGAAAACTCATTGTCGTCATCGTACTGTCGTTCGGATCCGGAGTGACGATGATGTCCGCGTCAAGCCTCACCGAGTTTCCGTGTCATCGAGTAGATGACCCTTCCGCTCTCGGGGAGTTCGATCGTCTCATGCATATGGAAATTACGAGAGAATTCCGTCTCGAAAACGTCGCGAGCGTATCCCGGGAAGATGTCTTCTCGTGCGGACAGAAGCCTTTGGACCTGTGAGTCGCTTTTGGGGACGAACTCGATGATCAGGTCACGACAGATCGTACTGAAAAATGCCGCGATCCTGTCGAAGGGCACATTGTTGGAAATCGCGAGATGGTGAACAAGAGCCAGAGCCAGGCACGTGCCTGCCGGTCCCCTTTCGGCGAGACTCATCCTCTCCCGGTTCTCCCATCCAGTACCGGCGCTTGGGTTGGTCAGATCCATCACGAGCGGGAGTATTCCGGTTTCCCCTCTCTTCAGGCATTCCAGGTAGTTACGTTCGACTGCCGCGGGATCCATGTCAAACGCGACCGTATCGCGTCCAAGTTTCCCCGCTATTCTGCTGAAGAGGCCCGTATTCGCGCCGAGGTCCCACACCATTCCCGGAGCCGATCTTTCCAGCAATCTGCGAACCGTCTCCCGTTTTTGCTCGAACGCGCCGTCCGAGTAGTTCGTCTCGTCGTAATAATCCGCCCACTGAGTTCCTTTAGGGCTCCATGTGAACTTTTGAACCGCGGTCATGAGCTGATCGATGAGACCGAGGAGTGCTTTCCGACTCATTCTCCGTCGCGATGAGCCTGGTTTGGGCTCTGATCCAAGGTGCCGTTCGACCCCCGTCGAGAAGTATCGTTGGCTCTTCGCATGTACGTGAATGTGCAAGAGAACAGACATGCGCAACCAGGTGCGGAGCGGTAGAAGGGCCGCGGCCAGATCAAGCGGACACCCGTCGATATAGATCCTGGAGAGCTGATTGAGCCGCACGTCGGTATAACTCATCAATGCCAGAGGGGCCAGGAAGTGCTGGCAGAACTGACGATATGCAGCCCAAGGACGACCTTCGGCATAGCGGTCGAACGACAAGGTATCGATCAGTACCGGTTTGCCCGCCCTGAACTGCATGTTGTACGCACTGCAGTCCTTCAGCGTCATGTCGTGTTGGAGGCAAAGGTGTTGAATCTCGAGGGTCGCTGCGGCCGCGGCCTTCAGTTGGCTGAAACACCATTCGTACGGGTAGGAAACAAACGGAATCCGTTCCGGCAGGATCGTGAGATAGTGGCCGGCCGACTGAGCGGCATTCCGCGGCATCTCTTCATGGGGGATCAGGAGTTGCCGCTTGACGAGTTCATCGTAGAGCCCCGATACCCTCAGATGCCTGTAGGTATCTGCGTAGGATTCATGTATCCAGCGATACAAGCGTCCGTCTTTGACGAAGACAAAGCCGCTGGGGTCTCTGAAGGACGCGGACAGGCTCGCGGTCCGCGCGTCGATCGTCCTGCCGCCCGATGGAGAGGAAGATGACGCCTCGGTCAATTCTCCGGTTCCTTGTCCGTTTCTCCTTTAAAGAAGGCTTTGATTCTTCCCCAAAAGACCTTGACCGCAAACAGCGCACTAATGGCGCCGGCTGCGAGCAATTGGAGCATGTAACTGCCCGCTCCCGGATCTATGTATGCAAGGGCCTGATTGGGGATCGCCGCCGGCAAGAGCACGGCAACCGCCACAAAGGGAATTGCTCCGGATGGCACGAGTGTTTCTCCTTGATGCGAGCTCGGAAGTCGGTCCCGATCGTCACGGTTCTTGGGGAGCATTTCCCCGTCGTGACGATCAACAAGGATTTCATATTTGGGCAATCATGGACCAATGTCAAGCGGATCCTCGATCGACCCGTGTGCGTTCGCTCACGTTCGGTAGTCCTTGCGCGCTCCGGCGGTGCCCTTGGGAGGTCCTTCGGCGGTCTCGGCCGTTCGTTCCGCAGCAAAGTGAACGTGGGGAGATTGCTCCAGCGCGCTCTTAATTCGTCGAGAGGTCATTCTCCACATGATCGGAACCAGCACGAGCATACCGAGGGGCAGGATCGTCCCCGTCAGGCAGAGGAAGTTGAACAGCGCGTGCAAGGCCATGGCGAGCAACAGTCCCTCGACGATGAGTTTCTTCCGGAACTTCGCATCGGAAAACTTCGCGAATCCTAAGGCATAGCCCCACATACTCGACCAGAGCGCATGTCCCGGCACGGTGAGTATTGCACGAAATATGGTGACGAGGGCAAATGAGTGAGCCCCGCGGTGGTACTCGGCAAAAAGGTAGAAGACGTTCTCCAATGAAGCAAACCCAAGTGCTACGGCTGCGGCATAGACTACGCCGTCCATGGGCTCGTCGAATTCGGCGCTTCTGAACACCGTGTACCGGACGACCAGAAACTTGGCCAGTTCCTCAATAATCGGTGCGCCGATAACGAGCGCGGCGTGAGGATGTACGCGATCGAACGGCACCTCAACAAAGGCGGAAGGGATTACGACCGCCATCCCGAGAAAGAAGCAGTTGCGAATCCGGTGTAAGGGTTCGGGTTCGAGCTTGTCTTTTTTGAAGAAATACCACAACCAGAACAAGCCCGGTGCAAATGCCAATGTGAGAATGAACAGTGCTTCCATGGAAGGCTACCCTCCTCGTCCGTCGCCCGACGACGCGGCCGTGACGCCTCGTCGGGAGACATGGGAGCAGTCATGGGAGAGGGTGAAACGATTCCGGATACGACCGCGTGTCATTGGGGCCCGGCCGAACGTCGGGTGAGACCGGAAGACTATTTTCGGCGGCTTCATGGAATTTCCCGGGGGCCCCGAACAGGTTTTCAACCGTAAGACCGCCGCGCGGGGATGTCAATCAAATTCCCGCCTGGGCGATACGCATTCATACTCGCGTCGAACCTGAGCGCACGATCCGCACCTACCCTCAGGTCCCGATGAACGAGTCGTCGTTGAGCGTCAATTTCATGCCATCGTCCGCAACGAATCTCATTGACTATGACGGAATCGTTGTTAACATCGTGGGCACGAGTCCCGTCGAAGCGCCCGCGATGCTTCATGGTGACGGTCAATGACTTCCCGGCCGGGTTGGCCGCCCATTCCCCACACCGTGGGGGAGCCTCGGTATTCACATTCCATAGAGGGGCCGGCCGCGACATGAAACGGTCGGCTGTCCACACACGGAGGGTGCTGCATGTTCGTGGACCTGATCATACAACGCCGACGACTCCTGGTCCTGGTCGTCATTCTTCTCAGCGCCGCATTGACTCCCCTTGTGTTGGGACTCCAGCTGGACCGCACCCTGAAATCCGCGTACGTCACGTCATCCGAAGCATACGGCATATACGAGGAGTTCCTCGACGTTTTCGGAAACGATGAATTCGTTCTCGTAGCGCTGCGGAATGACGACGGCGTGGAAAATCCCCTGTTTCTCGAGGCACTGAGGGGCATAACCACAAAGCTGGAAGCTTTCGAGGAGATCGATCAGGTTATCAGCCTGTCCAATCTCAAGGTGTTTCGCGAACGCAAGGGCATTTTCGGCAACTACCCGCTCTTGGATCAACGGACCGAACAGGAGAGGCTTCCCGACCGAGGTAGCCTGGGCACCATTAGGAAAGCCCTTCCCGTGATGGACTTCCTCCTTTCCAAGGACCTGAAATCCGCGGGTATCGTGGTGCTCCTTAGGGACGACTGGCGTTTTCATCCTGAAATGGGAAAGTTGCTCGAAAGGATATCCCACACGGCTACTCAGTCCGCCCCGCGAGGCTCCGATGTGAGACTGGTCGGGGCCCCTGTGCTGCGAGAGGCGGTGCAGCAACTCACAGTGAGGACCGCTCTGACGTTCGGAATTCTGTGCGCCCTGGTTATCGCAGTCGTATCCATGTATATTTTCAAGAGCTTGCGAACGGCCCTCATCACGATGGTGATCGTAGGCTTGGCCGTGTACTGGGTCATGGGAGTCATGTCGCTGCTCGGGATCCCCTTGAATGCCACGACAAGTCTTTCTTTCGGGCTCGTGCTCGTGGTCAGCGTGGCGACCGTCATTCATATCGTGAGCCATTACTATGAAGAGGCGGAATCGGTCGAGGACAAGGTGGAGGCCGTACGGGCATCCCTCGCGATCGTCGGTCGGCCGTGCCTGATGTGTTCCCTCACCACGTCCGTCGCATTTGCCACGATCATGGTGAGCACGATTCCCATGGTGCAACAACTCGGACTCGTCATGTCCCTGGGGGTGCTGATCTCCTTTGTGTTGGCCATGACCCTCACTCCCGCATTCTTGATCGTCATGAGACCCATTCCCGGTCGCACTCACGAGAGGATGGCCGGGGATCTCGTTGCACGAGTCTTCAAAAGGATCTCTGTTGTCGTCTTTCGCCATTACGTACTGTGCGCGGTGTCCGGCATCATATTCTGCATCGTCATGATCGCCGGGGCTCCATTTATTCGCATCGACACCCAGATTCTCCGCCTCTTCGTCGATTCCAGCCGGGAACTCGGCGACATTCGCCTGGTTGAGAAGAACCTTACGCCGGTCCGAACGCTCGAGCTCACCGTCCAGATGGAGGAGGGTGCATTCAAGCGGCATGAAACGTGGAAAAAGATCGCCCAACTCGAGCAACGTCTCGTGGAGATACCTGAAGTCTATAGTGTGGATTCCGTTCTGCCGCTCATCGAGTACCTCAATACGCTGCTGGCGGAGCCGGGAGCCGATCGGGAAGCGATCTATGAGAAGAAAGGACTCGTGGCGCAGCTGCTTGCGGTCATCACGTTCAGCGCGGACGGCAAGCAATTACTCCGAAGATACCTGGATGGACGGTACGGCAGGATTCATATCTCGATCCGCACCTGGAGTACCGATCCCATGCCGGTGGGCAAGATCATCGAAAAGATCGGGACAACCGCGTCACGAGTGATGGGAGATTCCGCGAAGGTCTCCGTGACCGGCGAACAGGCGGTTTTTGCCGCCCAGGCCTCGGATGTGGTACGTTCTCAGGTCTTGTCTTTGATCCTTGCTCTCAGCGGAATCACCCTCCTGATCATGATCCAACTTCGTTCATGGGTTCTTGGGGTGCTGAGCATCTTCCCGAACCTCCCTCCCGTCGCCGTGATCATCGGGCTCATGGGCTGGCTGCGAATTCCGCTGGACAACGTGACGGTCTTCGCCGTCGCCATAGCCATCGGGCTGGCCGTGGACGATACCATACACTACCTCACTCAGCTCAAGAGAGACATCGCCCGAGCCGGGTCCACCAACAAGACCATCACCGAGATACTCGAGAGTTCCTACGAACAGACCGGGAAGACCCTCATTGCCACCTCCTCCACACTCTTCTTCGGATTCCTCATGCTCTCCGCGACACCCACCCTGCCTGCAATCTATTTCGGTTTTCTTGGAGCGTCGGCCATCATCGTCGCTCTGTGGGGGGATCTGGTCTTCTTGCCGTCCGTTATTCTTACCTTCTCCCCGATACGGCGACTGCTGGAACGAGAGCTCGCCGCAGGAGCCGCGGCCGATACGAAACCAACGGAAGCGGTGAGTTAAGCGCTTCTCTGCCGCTTCGTTCTTCCGAGGCCCCTTGCCCGTTCGGCTCAGTCCGCGTGGTACACGATCGGTGAATCATGAACGGGAACCGCACGCGTAACCGACTGCACGCCTGTCCGGGCAAGTTATCATTGACTCGCGTATCAACGTGCAGTAAGTTGCACATGCTTCAAAAAAGCAGAATTGACCATGCCGTATCCCCGACGGGAGAGTTTACCGAGACGCCATGGGCAAGCCGACCATTAATGCCAAGAGTGTGCTGAAGGACATCAAGAGCGGCATGACCAAAGCCGACTTGATGGAAAAATACAAACTCTCGCCCAAGGGACTGGAGAGTCTGTACGAGAAACTTGTTTCCGCTGGGCTCATGCAGGCCGGTGAACTGACGAAGCGCACCGTTCAAAGACAAGGGACCGAAGCGCCCTCTCCCCGTCCAACGCCCAAACCTGGAGTAGGGCCACGCTCGTCCCAAAGGCCTGCACGGTCGGAGCGTGTCCCGGATGCATCGTCGGTCAAGCCGAGCGCCGGGTCCGCGCAACTCAAAGTGTCGGAACAGGCAAAGGCCATTGCCGACGACATCAACGCCGGCATGCACGATAACGAAATACTCCGACGCCACGAGATCAGTCCGGGACAATTCAGACAAATCAAGGAAAGGTTGGTGCAGGCAGGACTGCTCGGACGGGCTGAACCGGGGTCGGCACCGAGCAGATCGTCGAAGACCTGCCCTTCCTGCGGACACGAGATCTCGTCGACCGCAGCAAAGTGTGCCCGTTGCGGGGAGTGGCTCGACGACCAGGCCGGCGCCGCGCCCGTGGACCGCGGAGGTCCTGCGGAGCAATCGACCCCTCGTCCTCCTCCGCCGGAGGCGATACACAGTACCGACGACGACTTGGACGACGAGGAAGAGTGCCCCTGGGAGGAAAGAGAAAACTACGGAACATTAAGCGCATTCATACAGACCGCCACGAAATGCCTCTTGACCCCGACGCGGTTCTTCTCCAAGCTTCCCGTCACGGGCGGGTTCCTCAATCCAATCCTGTTCGCCGGATTCTCCTTGGTGGTGAGTCTCGCCCTGGCCTATGCGTGGACGCAATTGTTCATGAGGGGCGCGGGATTCCTGGGGTTGATCTTTGCACTCGTGTTCGGAATGGTTGTGGCCGCGATTGCCGTCCCCATCGGGCTGTTCATCTGGAGTGGAATACTCCATGTGTGCCTGCTGATGGTGGGAGGCGCTCATCGCGGGTTTGAAGCCACGTTTCGAGTCGTTTCCTATGCATCCGTAACCAACCTGTTCCATGCAATACCCTTTGTGGGCAACCTCATCAGCCTGTGGGGAATGGTCCTGACCGTTATCGGGCTGCGGGAAACACATCGAACGTCCACTGGCAAAGCGGTCGCCGCGGTGGCGATTCCCCTTGTCGCGGCGGTAGGTTTGGCCGTGATCTTGTTGATCATGGGATTCTTCGCGGCCAAGACCGCGTTCAGAGGGCCCGCGATCACGACCGAATTGAGCGGTCAGGCATTGCCCA
The DNA here is from genome assembly GCA_031082285.1 of Desulfomonilaceae bacterium. Taxonomy (GTDB): domain Bacteria; phylum Desulfobacterota; class Desulfomonilia; order Desulfomonilales; family Desulfomonilaceae; genus JAVHLK01. The sequence goes on along the minus strand of JAVHLK010000017.1, from coordinate 15,996 downwards.
CAGAGGTGTGCGCCGCCATTCAAGAGTACCTTGCCGAGGTGGATTTCGCCAATGATATGGAGGACGCCAAAACGGCGCAAGAGCATCTGCAGCAGGCGATGGAATCCCTTAACGAAACCTTGAAGGCTCACTCCAGTCATCCTGACATAGATGAAGTCAGGCAACTCGCCACGGTGTACGGTATGGCCGGTGTGGCCCAGAAACAGCTCAAGTCGGCCATGCCGGGCATGATGCCGGACCTGGGAGGAGCAGCGGAGGAACACCGGGAAATGCTGAGTTCGATGTGTCCTTAGTAATCGATTTCCTAAGTCCGGTTACGTGTTCCCAGCATTGGTGGGATCCCGCGTACCGCGGGACCCCGCGGGATTATCGGGGTTTACCGGCCGCAGTACCTGCGACGGATCTCGATCGGTGTGTGTCGGGAATACGGATCGGAATCCCTGACCATATTCATGAAACGGGCTTGTGAGAAACTGCAAGGTACCCGTCGCGACGACTCTTCTTCACCGCCGTAACCGCTGCAGAAGTCCCCGACGGTTCTTTGTTTCGGAGCACCTGGTCCCGAGAATGTGCTCCACGGTTTCCCGCTCTTCAACGGCCTGGCGAAGCTGCCTTTCGTCTTCTTCGGAGAGGTTCGACAGAAGGCTCTGCTTACGTTTGTCGAGCGTGTGAATGTTGCGAACCAACGAGAAGAGAATCTTGCGCAAATCCTGACAGCTCTTGTCGGAGTATTTCCCTTCATCGGACTTGGTGGGTTCCATACCTTCAATCGCGGCTTGGGCATCGCCTTCCGGACAGCCGGTCAGACTGCGCTCCAATTCCGCTATCTGTGCCTTGATCTCATTGATCTTGAAATTGAGCAACTCGGCCACCTGCAGTTCCTTACGATCGTAGGACGTCTGCAGCGCCGTCATGTACTCCGATACGAGATGCTTCTTCTGTTCCAAGGCACTCCGGAGCCGGGCGCATCTCGAGTCGGCCGCATAAACCAATGCTCCGGAAAAGCATAAGGCAAGCACGACCGCGGGAACAAGGATGCATCGGAGTTTGTGGAAATCCATTTCGCTCTCTCACAATGTGAAATGCCATTGTGAGTTTTTTTGCGGTACGAGTCAATGGGATTTGCGCCCGGCGGGTATGCATGAGACCGCGACAAAGGGGCGAAGTACGCCGCAACGCGCGGGGAACGAATGTGCCGGCAAGACATTGACAAGATCCTCAAATCACGGCACCCTTCCATGAATCTGACCGAGGTTGCCGTACGGAGGACACTCTGAAATGTCTGATGCCGGACGAGGGAACAGGGAACGGAATTCCACTCGGAGGGACTTCCTGAAACGGGTAGGGGTATCCGGAGCGGCTCTGGGGTTGGCTTCTCTGCTCCCCGGGTCCGTGAGGAAAACCCACGCGGGGAAGAGAGATTTCGTCCTGATCGGTCATCCGAACCCGTCGACAGGCCCCATATCGGATTTCGGCGAGGCTTCTCCCTGGGCCGGCCTCCGCGCGCTCGAGGCCGTCAACCGGGAAGGCGGGGTGTACGTGGAGGAACTGGGCAGGAAGGTCCTGGTGAGAATGAAAACGGTGGATACCGAAAGTGACCCGACCAGGGCCGCGGACGCGGCTTCCAAGCTCATTCTGCACGACGAGATCGACCTCATGGTGGTCATGCACACGCCCGACACGGTGAATCCCGTCGCGGCCATTTGCGAACGATTCGAGACGCCGTGCATATCCCTTGACGCACCGGTGGAGGCCTGGCTCTCCGGAGGACCTTTCAAGTGGACGTACCACGCGTTCTGGACGGCCGATTCTTTGGCCGATCTCTTCATCGGTATGTGGGACCAATACAAGGACCGCTCCGGACGCGTTGTCGGAGGGTTCTGGCCCAATGACGCGGACGGAAAGGCATTCTCCGAGATCTTCGCGAAGAAACTCCCCGAGAGAGGTTACGCCGTCGTAGATCCGGGACGTTTCCCTTTCTTCACCCGCGACTATGGTGCATTCGTCGGCGCATTCAAGAAAAACAAGGTCGATATCGTCACCGGAGTCATCATCCCGCCCGACTGGGCCGCGGCATGGAGACAGTGCCGCCGCCACGATTTCGTTCCCAAGATTGCCACCGTCAGCAAGGCGATCCTCTTCCCGTCAGCGGTAAACGCACTGGGAGGCAACCTCGCGGACGGGCTCACCTGCGAAGTATGGTGGAGTCCCCGTCATCCCTTCACATCGTCGCTCACCGGCGAGAGTGCGCAAGATCTCTGCGACGCATGGACCAAAGAGACCGGCAAACAATGGACTCAGCCCATCGGCTTCAAGTACGCGGGGATCGAGATAGCCATAGACGCCTTGAAGAGGGCTCGAAGCCTGGACAAGAACAGGCTGAGGGACGCGGTGGCCCGTACCGACCTGGACACCATCGTCGGCCGCATCAAGTACAACCAAGACCACTACGCGGAGACTCCCCTCGTGGGAGGACAATGGGTGAAGGGCCAGAAGTGGCCGTGGGAACTGGAAATCGTCTACAATGCCGGGCATCCCGAGATCCGGAAAACCGCGGAAATGGTCTTTCCCATTCCTGGAGCGTAAACTGATAGCCAAGTGATGCTCCGAGTAATCGATTTCCCAATACGGTCGCGATCACGAGCACCGTCTCCCCGGCGAAGGCCGGGGCCCAGTCTTGCTTATCCGGACCCCGGCCTTTGTATGAACGTCCACTTCGTTCTCGTTCCCAGGCTCCGCCTGAGAATGCCTATCGTCCGGGCTCTGCCCGGTGTTTGGCCCGGAGTTCACGCGGACTTTCATGGTCAGTTGTGATCGCCCCGATCATGGGGGTTAGGAAACGGACCCAAACCGATCAAACGCACATGACTGAACGTTTATCAGCTCACGGCCTTACCCTCCGTTTCGGAAGAATACGGGCTGTGGACGATTTCTCCTTTTCCGTGAAAAGAGGTGAGATCCTTGGAATCATCGGGCCCAATGGAGCCGGAAAATCCACGGCATTCGACCTGCTGTCCGGATCACGTAAGCCCGATAAAGGCCGAGTCCTTTTCGACGGAATGGATATCACGCATGAATCGCCGCAGCGGCGTTGTCGTTTGGGAATCGGGCGCACGCATCAGGTCCCCAGACCGTTCGAGAACATGACCGTGTACGAAAATGCCCTCGTGGCCGCGGTGAACGGAGGGGAAAGGTCCGGAAGAAATGCCCGGAACGACATTCACGACCTCTTGGACCGCTTCGGATTGCTTTCCAAGAAGGACGTGTTCGCAAGGGAATTGAGCCTCGTCGAGCGAAAGCTTCTCGAGATTGCCCGGTGTCTCGCAACCGGGCCGACGTTGATGCTCTTGGACGAACCCGTCGCAGGTGTGGGAGGGGAAGACCAGGATCGCATAGTCCGCATCGTAGCGGATGTTCGTGACAAGGGCGTCACGATCGTATGGATCGAACACATCATCACCGTAATGACCGAGGCGGTCGATCGACTACTCGTCATGGCTCAAGGCCGAGAACTGATCGGCGGACCGCCGGAACGTGTCATGAATACGAGAGAAGTTCTGGAAGCCTATTTGGGGCCGGAGGGAGAGCAGTGACTCCAAGCCCGCTCCTGAACGTACGAGGTCTGGATGTTCATTATGGACGCTTTCAGGCCCTTTTCCATGTTGCCGTTCACGTTGCACAAGGGGAGGTTGTCGCACTCATAGGAGGTAATTCAGCCGGCAAGTCCACTCTCTTGAGGGCAATCGCAGCCCTGTTGGCCCCTTCGGCGGGAACCATAGTCTTTTCGGGAACTGACCTCGGCGATTTGAAACCGCATCAGGTCGTGGCCCTGGGAGTGTCGCTCGTTCCCGAAGGGCGGCACGTCTTCGGGTCGCTCACGGTTCGTGAGAATCTCCTGGTCGGAGCGCACTCGCGACGAGCAAGAAACGCGATCCGGCAATCCATGGAAGAAGTGTACGAGCTTTTCCCCATTCTTCGGCAACGTGCGAACATCATGGGGAACGAACTCAGCGGCGGAGAACAGCAGATGTTGGCCATCGGAAGATCCCTGATGTCCGGCCCGGCACTGATGATGCTGGACGAAATTTCGCAAGGCTTGTCTCCTCTCGTGATCAAGGCCGTGTACCGCACCCTGTCGGCAATCAGTCGTACCGGCACGGCCGTACTTCTGGTGGAGCAGGACGTAAGGAGGAGCGTCAGCGTTGCCGATCGGGTCTACGCGATGGTGAGAGGGCGAGCGGTCTGCCTGGGCGTGCCCGGCAGCCTCACCGAAGACGACCTGAAGAAGGCATGCTTCGGGTTCGAACTTCAGGGGGCACGGAGCTCCGAAGGGGAACGCTCATGACGGACCTGATACAGCCCATCGTGAACGGGATTCTTCTGGGCGGCCTCTATGCAGCGGTTGCAATAGGGCTTTCGCTGATGTTCGGCATCGTGAGGTTGATCAACCTCGCCCATGGAGACCTTATGATCACGGCGAGCTATCTAAGCCTCGTGATGGTCGAGCAGGTAGGTCTGAGCCCTTTGACCGCGGCGGTCATGGTGGTTCCGATGTTGTTCCCGGCAGGGTTCGGTCTTCAGAAATACGTCCTCAATCGCGCTCTGAGAAGAGGACCCGAACCTCCCATCATCGTTGCCCTAGGCATTTCCATTGTTCTGCAGAATGTGCTGCTGCTGATCTTTTCTCCAGACGCCAGGTCGATCCCCGCCAATGTGGCCGTCCTCGCCGTGCCTGTCACCGAGAATCTGAGTCTTCCCGTAATTTACCTCATGGGTTTTGGGGTCGGATGCACGGCCATCGCAGCCGTGCACGTGCTTGTCCGACGGACGCGTCTGGGCAGGGCCATACGAGCCGCATCGGAAGACGATGAGACCGCTCGGCTCATGGGAATCGACACGGAATACGTGCACTGCTGCGCGATGGGAATTGCCGTGACCACCGCGGCCGTGGCCGGCGTCCTTGTCGGCATGACGTTCACCTTTTATCCTCATTCCGGTCCCCAGTACCTTCTCATCGCGTTCGGAGTGATCGTCATCGGAGGAGTGGGGAGCATGACCGGCGCATTGGCGGGCGGGATTGTCCTGGGGCTTGCCCAGCTTGTCGGGGCCCATGTCTTCGGTCCCGGTCATCAGCTGCTCTGCGGGTATCTTGTCTTGCTCGCGGTGCTCGCCGTGCGACCTCACGGTATTCTTGGAAGAGCGAACTCATGAGACTGTCGCGACAGCCGTTCACGATCGGTTTGATTGTCCTCCTTGGAGCGGCAGCGACGATGCCGCTGTGGGCCTCACGCTATTGGATGCTGTTGTGCCTCACGTTCTGTCTCTACCTTTCTCTCGCCCAAATGTGGAACCTGCTCGCGGGGTACTGCGGCATGATATCTCTCGGTCAACAATCATTCATCGGGCTCGGCGGCTACACGCCTGCCGTGCTGAGCGTTTACTACGGCTTGCCGCTATGGATGGGAGTTCTCTGCGGCGGAGTTACGGCACTGGTGTTCGCACTGCTCACGGCGGTCCCCTTGTTCCGCATGCGAGGGGTATACTTCGCGGTCGGCACGTGGCTCACGGCGGAAGTCCTGGCCGTCGCGTTCAGCAACTGGTCCTTCGTGCGTTACGGCATGGGGATCGTCATCACACCCGCGTACCAACTCAGCCTGACGGAGATGTATTACGCCGGACTGGTCATGGGTATAGGGTCCACCGCACTGGTCTTTTTGATCCTGAGGACCGACCTGGGGTTGACCCTCATGGCCGTGAGGGACGATGAAGCCGCGGCCCAAACCGTGGGCGTAGACGTTTTCCGATCGAAACTTTACGGTTTTCTGATCGCAGCTTTTGTCACGGGATTGACCGCGGGACTGATCTACCTTCATCAGGTCTTCATCCAGCCGTACAAGGCATTCGGCATAGACTGGACCGTTAGGCTCCTATTCATCGTCATCATCGGAGGAATCGGCACCATCGAGGGACCCATTGTGGGGGCCGTGATTTATATCGTTCTCCGGCAAGTCTTTTCGGAATACCTCGACGTGAGCCTTCTGCTCATGGGCGCGGTCGCGATCGCGGTGATGACGGTCGCACCAAAGGGCATCGTGGGATCCTTACAGGAGCGTTTCGGGTTCGAGATCCTGTCGTCAAGGCGTACGTGAGTCGGCTGCAACGGGCGACCGGACGGATCGACCGGCTTGACTCGGGCACGCGTTCCCAAGTACTATCAAGGGAAGGTCTGCGGCTCGTTTCGTTGTGCCCAGGCCGTGCCGACAGGGTTCCAACGACGGTAGGGAGCTCTCATGTCCCGTTCGGTTCGTGGAGACAAGGATGTCGGCGCGGGTCCGAGGCGCATCCGCGAGATCCCCGGACCGGACTCCGACACGCTGGAGTGGAACCATGAGAGCATTCGTCAGTATGAGCATACGGGCCTTCATCATCCTCGCGGTATCCTCGGGCATCGGGATGGGCCTGAACCTTGCGTCGAGCAAGCCGCTCCCGTGGGTTTACCAGCCTCCAAAGGAGTTGACTTTGGAGGGGACCACGGTTGCGCTTATTGATGAAAAGGAAGCCCGAAAGCGATTCGACGATCCCGATACGCTGTTCGTGGACACGCGCACCAGGGAGGAATACTCCGAGGGCCACGTCAAGAGAGCCCTTTTCTTGCCCGCATATGAGAAGGAAGAACAGTTCCTCACCGTCGAACCGCTCCTTACAGAGGATTCCCTTCTGATACTCTATTGCCACGGGCCTGAATGCGAGATGGCCGAACAGGTGGCCGGCTTCCTCGTCCAATTGGGCTACAAGAAACTTGCGATAATGAGTGCGGGGTATGAGGCTTGGAGAAGAGCGGGCTATCCGGTCGAAGAGCCCCGAGGGTAGGAAAGTGCATAGAGCTCGTTCCCGGCCTCCGGCCCGGGAACGATAAAGGACGCGAAGGAGATACTAAGAATTGAGGTACTTCGTACTGATTGCCCGACTGATTATTGGATCTCTTTTTGTGTATGCAAGCATATACAAGATCATCGACCCGGCCGACTTCTCCAATGCGATTCGGAACTATTTGATATTGCCCCTGGAATGGAGCAACATTGCTGCGCTTACCCTCCCGTGGATCGAGTTCGTCGCCGGAGTCTTCCTCATTCTCGGCGTGCAGACACGGCCCGCGGCCCTGCTGACGACCGGGATGCTCGCGGTCTTTCTGTACGCCATCGTGTACGCGTATGCCACGGGGCTCGATATCGACTGCGGCTGTTTTGGATCCGCGGCGGATGCCGAGGGCAGGGTGGGGATACTCCACATACTTCGTGACTCCGGTTTCTTCCTCGTTTCCCTTGTCATCGTGCTGTTCGATCGAGGGCACTTCAGCATAGAGCAAGCCGTGCCGTCACTCCGGCAACGCGAAGTCTCGCCCGGTGCGTGACACGGGTCTGCTCGGGGAACACACCGATTTCCCAACCATGGCGGACACGGTCGAAGACCTTTATTCAATGCGTCGAACCGCAAAAGGTGCCGCTTGAATAGTGGTTTTTTCGGCTCAATATGGTATGTTCCGGGGAGGCTGAGGCCTCTTTGTAAGGCCGTGGTGATGCACGGCGTTTGAGGCGGATTATGAGTGGAATGGGGAGCCCCAAGGACAGGATTTCATAAGTTCGGTTACGTATTCTGCGCGCTGAGATTGCTTTCCCGCGTTCTGCGCGGAATTTCACTTCTCGCAATGACATGGTAGGCGTTGTCATTCCGCGGGAGATTCAGCGCAACCGGCCGCATGAGCATCACGCATGAGGCGGTCGTCCGGCGCGGCCGCGTCACAAGGTGACGGCTGACTAAATTCCGGCACACGGCAATGTCTCCACACTATGAAATAAAGAACCGGTTCACCGGAGAGGTGATTTACCAAGGAACCGCAGACTCCGCGGCAGGTCTCTTGGAACGTGCGGTGCAGCTGAGCATCGATCTATCCGAAGCGGACCTGGCCGGCCTAAGCCTGTCGAGGATCAAGATCCCTCACGCGCGGCTCGCACTGGCGGATCTTTCCGGAACCAACCTGTCCGGAGCCGATCTCACGCAAGCATGGCTGCCGGGAGCCAAAATGACGTCCGCGGACCTCTACGGCGTCTCGGCCCGGCAAGCAAATCTGTCAGGAGCCGATCTGTCGGACGCCAACCTGTGTAAGGCCGACCTTGCATGGGCGCGACTGCAAATGGCCAACCTCTCCGAGGCGAATCTCACACAGGCCAATCTCTACGGCGCGCATCTCACGGGAGCAAACCTTTTCGAATCCATTATGGAAGGGGCGAACCTTGTGGGAGCGCGGTTTGACGAGGCATCGCTGGTGGGAGCACACATTGCGGATGCCAACACGGAGTGGGTCACGGGAATGAAGCTTGATGATTAAATAGAATTAATGGATTGCATGAATTATTCAAATTGGTTTATTAATTAAAAATCATAAGAGGCCGTATATTTACGTTTAATTTTGACAATTACAAGAAATCCTGATACTGTCAACCCGAGACGCAATGTGCGGCCCAAAGTCCTTTCAGGACTCCCGGTCTTGCGCGCTGTGCAATTGCTTGGCTAATCGGGAATGCAACGAGGGTTTCATCATGAAAAGCGTCAGGTCGACAGCGATTGTTTCCGTTTCTGTTTGTCTTGTATTGCTTGTTCTTTCCTATAACGCATATGGAGCGGCTGAAGGCTTTCTTACGGGAGTCGAGACCGCGCGGGATCAGAAGCGGATCGTCATAAGGTACGAGGGGGAGATCGGGAAACATGCCGCGTTCGTCATGGAACAGCCGTATCGTCTGGTCGTTGACTTTTCGTCGACCGCGCTCGGCAGGGTCCCCAGGAAGATAGGGGTAAACGGGAGCGAGATCCGAGAGATCCGACTGGGGGAGACGCCCGAACGGGCACGACTTGTCCTTGATTTTGGGGAGAATACCGTTCCCGCATTCAGGATTCAGCGCATGGATGGGGCCGTTCTCGTCATGCTGGGCGGCGGTGCCGGTTCCGGCAATTCACCGGGTCTGAGGGAATCGGCTGGGAGGACGCGTGAGGCTCCGTCGGTCCAAGCGAGCAAGCGGGTGCGTGAGGCGGCCCGGAGTCGAACCTCTTCGCCTATGGTGAAGCGGGCCGGTATTGAAGACGACCAGGTCTACGTAGAGCTGGTGGACAAGAACAACGGTGGAAAGACATACCGTCTCGTGGTGGACTGCAACTTCGGGAAACTCGCGGTCCGGCAGGCTTCGCTCAGCGACGAAACGGGCACGTTGAAAAGATTTGACCTGAGCGAGAGTTCCGCGGTGAGGAATGACACTCAGAAAGGGCCCGGACGCTACAAGGACGCCAGGAGGCCTATTGTCCGACCCAAGTTCCATTGGGGGAAGCCCGTGGTTCAAGTCCGCGAACCGGACGAGGACCGGGAAAAGCAACGTGGCCCGTTCAAGCTTGAAGAACTCAAGCTCAAAGTGAGAAATCAAGACACCTAGCAAGTGGGTTCGCAGGTTCAGCATGTTGGGAATGCTTTCCTGCGTTCAGTCCGGGACTCAGTTTGTCGCAACGACATGCTTTGTTGGAGCGGACGTCCGTCCCTGAATGCATGCCAAATCCCAACCGAATGTGCTTGACAACGGGCTCGACGGGTGTTACACAGGGCTCTGCAGAAACAATCTCCCACAACCCCTCACAGGAAGACATGGAAAAAGACGCTGCCCAACAGCTGAAGCGCGATCTTCCGCCCCAACGGGAGTGGAAAAAGAGTGGATCCGCTTATATAGCTACGTTTATCATCATGATGGGGGTCTGGTGCGTCCTCTCGGGACAATTCGACCTCTTTCACCTGGGACTGGGGGTTCTGGCCAGTGCTCTGGTGTCGTACTATTCCGCGGACCTTCTCTTTGACGGACCGATGACCGGAAAGACCTTCAGGACTACCTTCGGGTTCCTGGCCTATGTACCCTGGCTGCTGTATCAGATTCTCCTATCCGCTCTGCATGTGTTGTATCTCTGTTTTCATCCGCGTATGCCCGAACTGATCGATCCTCAGATATACCGCTTCCGGACCCGGTTGAAGAGCGACCTGGCCCAGGTGACCTTTGCCAATTCCATTACGCTGACGCCGGGAACGATCACGATCTACGTCAATTTTCACCGAGACTTCAACGTGCACGCCATTGACCCTTTCAGCGGCGAGGATCTGCCCGGGGAGATGGAGCGGCGCATCGCTCGTGCTTTTGGAGAGGAGTAAAGGTGGACGATTTTTTTCTGGGTTATGCCCTGTTCATCGGTGGACTGATGGCGCTTTCGCTCTACCGGTGCATCTACGGCCCCACGGTGCTGGACCGGATTGTCGGGGTGAACGCCATCGGGACCAAGACCACGGTGTTGTTGATATTAATCGGCCTGCTGTATCACAGGGTGGACATGTTCATCGACATAGCGCTGGCCTATGCGCTGTTGAATTTCCTCGCCGTCCTCGCGTCCGCGCGGTACTTTCAGAAACGTAAGGGGCTGTACTATGAAAAACCGTATTAGTCGCCTGAGCGGCGCGAGGCCTTGGGCGCAGGCCTGGAGGCGCTGGGCGGGAGCCCCCGGGGCGCCCTTTAGGGGAGAGATATGGTAATCACTCTGATCGTCGTGGTCCTGCTGCTGGTCGGGTTGTTGTTCTTTACCGGCGGAACCGTGGGGCTGCTGCGCTTCCCCGACTTCTATTCCCGGTTGCATCCGGCCGGAAAGCTCGACGGCATCGGGGTACTCCTGGTTATTCTCGGATTGTCGCTGTATCAACTGTTCCCCCTGACCGTAGCTTCCGCAGTGACCGGTCTGAAACTCATGCTGATCGTGGTCTTCGTCTTCCTGGCAAGCCCGACGGCCACCCACGCCATCACGGACGCCGGGCTTCGGGCGGGCATGGAGCCGTGGAAAAAGGGAGATCCGTGGAGGTAAGTCTATGATCTGGCAACTGGACCTGCTCATACTGACCCTGGTGGTGATCTGCGGGATCGGGGCGATCATGGTCCGGGATCTGCTGGGCGCGGCCATCCTGTTCGGCGCCTACAGTTTCATGATGTGTCTGCTCTGGGCGATCATGGGAGCCGTTGACGTTGCGTTCACCGAAGCATCGGTGGGCGCCGGGGTCAGCACCGTATTTTTCGTTTCGGCCGTGTATCACACCACCCGGAGGACCAAGGATTGAAGATTCTGGGACTTGTCATCGTCGCGCTGGTGGGATCGGTCCTGATCTATGCCACGGTGGATTTCCCTCCGTTCGCGGATCCCGAATCCCCCGCGAGCCTTCACGTCTCCCCTCGTTACATTGAAAAGAGTTTGGACGAAACCGCGGTGCCCAACGTGGTGACCGCGGTGCTGGCCGATTACCGGAGCTTCGACACCATGTTTGAGACCACGGTCATTTTTGCCGCGGGGGTGGCCTGTTTCCTTCTGTTGCGGATCCCCCGCCGCAGGCCGCCGGGCCCTCGGCATTTCCGCCACCGGTTGACCGGCTTGACCTTCCGGGTCAAGGACGGAGAAAACGGGAAGGAGATATTTCTGCCGTTGCGCGAGTTCGAACCGGTGGACAGCGTCTGGACGCCCCACGACTTTATCATCGAAAAGGTCTGCCGCTATATGATCCCCTTTATCCAGCTGTTCGGCCTGTATGTCATCGCGCACGGGCATCACAGTCCCGGAGGCGGATTCCAGGGCGGGGTGATTCTGGGCGCTGCCATTATTCTGCTTTCCGTGTCCCACAACCTGAGGACCGCCCTGAAGCGCATGCGGGAAAAGACCGGCGCTCTGTGCAGCGCCCTCGGGGTGTTCATCTTCGCCGGCACGGGAGCCTTGTGTCTCGCGCTTGGATATAACTATCTCGACTACCGGGCACTGGCCGCCCTGTTGCCGGGAGGTCCCATCATGGCCCGGTCCCACGGCATGCTGTTGGTGGAGATCGGGGTAGGCGTGGCGGTCATGGGAACCATGGTCTGGATCTTCAAGAATCTGGCCTCCCTGGGCCGGTACGACGAGGGGTTGTAAGCCGTGGAAGACATCCTTCGCCTGATCATTGAGAAGTACAACTACTGGATCTACATCACCCTGATGATGATCGGCCTCTATGCCATCATCGCCAAGAACAACCTGGTGAAGAAGATCGTGGGCATGAACATCCTGCAGACCGCGGTCATCCTGTTCTTCGTTTCCATCGGGGTCAAGAGGGGGGCCACCGTACCGATCATCGAGCATGCGCACGACGGTGCGCATCATGCCATACGCGCGGCCGAGTACATCAACCCGCTTCCCCATGTCCTGATGCTCACCGCCATTGTCGTATCGGTGGCCACGTTGGGAGTTGCCCTGGTCATTGCCATCAAGACGTACCAGCGTTTCCTGACCTTGGAAGAAGACGAAATCCTCAAGCAGATTCGAGAACCATGAGCGAACACTATCCCGCCCTGCTGGTCATTCTCCCCCTGCTGGCCTCCTTTTTCATCAGCGCCGCAGGCTGGTTCCGACCGGTCCTCTGCTTCCCCTTTACAGTGGCCGGCCTGGCAGGCAGCCTCCTGGTTTCTCTGGGGTTGCTCGGCGACGTGATGAGCGGCGGTCCGGTTTCCTATCGATTCGCGGGCTGGGACCCCCCGTGGGGCATTTACTACCGGGTCGACCATCTGAACGCGCTGGTCCTGGCGGTGGTTTCCGTCGTGGGATTCATCAACCTGCTCGCGGCCCGTTCCTCCGTGGAAAAGGAATTCCCGGAAAAGGCCGGCCCCTTTTATACGCTCTACGTGCTGTTCATGACCGGCTTGCTGGGTATGGTGGTCACCGGCGACGCGTTCAACCTGTACGTGTTGCTGGAAATCGCGGCCATTACCGGGTACGCCCTGATCGCACTGGGGAAAGGCCGTGCACCCCTGTCCAGTCTCCACTACATTTTCATGGGGACCATTGGCGCCTCGTTCTATCTCCTGGGGGTCGGGTACCTGTACATTGTGACCGGTTCGCTGAACATGGAGGATATCGCCCGTCTGCTGCCGCCACTGTATGAGTCGAAAGTGGTCACCGCGGCCTTTGTGATCCTCATGGTCGGGGTCTGGCTCAAGATGGGGTTTTTCCCGCTGCATGCCTGGCTGCCCAACGCGTACACCCATGCACCGTCTCCGGTGAGCAGCCTGGTGGCGCCGCTCATGACCAAGGTGATGGTCTACGTGATGATCCGGATGGTCGTGACCGTCTTCACCCTGGATTTTGCCTTTACCTTCCTGGGCTTGAACGATGCGGTGGTCTGGCTGGCCGTCGTCGCGATCGTCATGGGGTCCCTGCTGGCCCTGTCCGAGAAGGACGTGAAGCGGATGCTGACCTACATCGTAGTGGCCGAGGTGGGCTATATGGTGGGCGGTTTCTGGCTGGGAAACAGCGCGGGGTTCACCGGAGCGGTCCTGCATATCCTCAATGACGCCCTGATGACGCTCTGCCTCTTTCTCGCCGTGGGGAACATCGTCCATGTCAAGGGAAACAGCCGGATGGAAAGCCTGCCGGGACTTTTTCGGACCATGCCGTGGACCATGGCGGCCCTGGTGGTGGGGGCACTATCCATCATCGGAGTCCCGCCGACCTGCGGGTTCTTCAGCAAGTGGTATCTCTTGCTGGGCGCACTCGAGGCCGGCCATTACGGGTTTCTGGCGGCCCTGCTCTTCAGCAGCCTGGTGAGCGTGGTCCTGTTCTTCCGGATCTTCGAAGTCGGCTATTTCGAACCCCTCGGGGGCTCACACGGCTCGGCCCACGGCGACGACGAGCACGTGGTTCGGGAAGCTCCTCTGGGAATGCTGGTGCCGCTTTGGATAACGGCTCTGGGCCTGATCCTGGTGGGCCTGTACACAGGGGAAATCGTCGGCCGGGTGATCCGCCACGCCGTTCCCGCAATGATGCTCTGAAAGCAGGTTGACTGACGTGGAACCACTCTATTCCATCATGCCTCTGATCGCGGTGCTGGTCTCCCTCGGGGTGGTCCCGATCCTGATGTCCAGCCGCAGCGCCAACGTGCGGGAGGCCTGGACCTTTGGGGCCGCGGCTCTGAAGTTCCTGATCGTCCTGTCCATGTTGCCGACGGTCCTCGAGGGCCGCGTGCTGGTCTGCACGATTGCGGAAGTGCTGCCCGGGGTCGCGATCCGCCTGCGGGTGGACGCTTTGGGGATGCTCTTCGCCCTGGTGGCCTCATCGTTGTGGATCATCACCTCGGCCTATTCCATCGGCTACATGCGGGGATTGAAGGAGCACGGCCAGACGCGATATTTCTGCTTTTTTGCTCTGGCCCTTTCCGCCACCATAGGCGCCGCCTTTTCCGCCAACCTGTTCACCCTGTATCTTTTCTACGAAATGTTGTCCTTCGCCACCTATCCCCTGGTCACCCACCACCAGGACGCGGAGGCGCGGCGCTCGGGGCGCAAGTATCTCCTGTATATCGTGGGCACCTCCATTGGGCTGGTTCTGCCGGCCATGGTCGTCGCATATTACCTGTCCGGAACCCTTGAATTCTCCGGGCACGGGTTCTTGCCGGCATCGAGTTCGCCGATCCTCCTTGGTGTCCTGTTGTTCATGTTCCTGTTCGGCTTTGCCAAGGCAGCGATCATGCCCCTGCACGCCTGGTTGCCGGCAGCCATGGTGGCGCCCACTCCGGTCAGTGCCCTGCTCCATGCCGTGGCCGTGGTCAAGGTGGGAGTCTTCTGCATCCTCCGGGTGCTCACGGAGGTGTTCGGCGTCGAACTGCTGGCCTCCCTCAATCTGGGGACCGCGGTGGCCTATGTGGCGGCCTTTACGATCATCGTGGCCTCTCTGATCGCCCTGACCCAGGACGAACTGAAACGCCTCCTGGCCTTCTCCACCATCGGCCAGTTGTCCTACATCGTCTTGGGCGTAGCCCTGCTCACACCCAAAGGGATCACGGGCGGCATGGTTCACATCGCCATGCACGCGTTCGGCAAGATCACCCTGTTTTTTTGCGCGGGCGCCATCTTTGTGGCAACCGGGAAGAAGTACATCAGTCAAATGGCCGGTATCGGCAAACAGATGCCGCTCACTATGGCCGCGTTTTTCATCGGGGTCCTGAGCGTCATCGGCCTGCCTCCGACCGGAGGCTTTGTCAGTAAGTGGTATTTGGTCTTGGGGACATTGCCGGCAGACCAGTGGTCCATGCTGATCGTCATTCTGACAAGTTCCTTGCTCAATGCGGCCTATTTCTTCCCCATCCTGTATCGGGCCTTTTTCCGTCAAGAGGACCAGTCTCGGAACGACGTCGCCGTCGGGGAGGCTCCTCTCTGGTGCCTGGTCCCACTGATGATAACGGCTGTCGGATGCATCTTGTTGTTCTTCTATCCTTTCATATTCTTGCGACTGGCGGAACTGGCCGGTTCATAAGGGAGCCGACACTTGAAGGACTCAGATAAGAAGACAGACTTCCTCGATAGGGCGGAAAACATACGAAAGCTTTGGATCTCCCTGTACGGGGTCTGCGGCCTATTGGTCGTGGTGGATTTTTTCCTCCCGGTGAAGGGACATTTCGGTTTTGACGGTTTTTTCGGATTCTATTCCTTGCTTGGTTTTGTTTCCTGCGCGGTGCTCATCCTGCTGTCCAAAGTTGCCGGCTTCGTGTTGAAGGTTCCGGAGGATTACTATGAATAACATTCCGCCCGCGGCGGTGCTCATCCTGGGCGCATTGCTGGTCCCCGGTTTTCGAGGCAGGTTCAAGAATGTTTTCGTGATCCTCTTGCCCCTCGCGGCCTTTTATCTGATTTCCCAATTGGAAGCGGGCACGTTCTGGAATTTTCAGTTCTTGGGCTTCAATTTGACGCTTCTTCGCGTCGACAAAATTAGCTGTGTGTTCGGATACATCTTTACCTTGAACGCATTTGCCGCCTTCCTCTACGCCTATCATCTCAAGGACGACACCCAGCACGTGGCGGCCCTCTTTTATGTGGGCAGCTCATTGGGCGTCGTCTTTGCAGGCGATCTGGTTTCTCT
>JAVHLK010000179.1 GCA_031082285.1 Desulfomonilaceae bacterium | reverse complement strand
TTCGGATAGTTGACGTCGAGGTACCGGCGGGCCAAGTAGCTGAGAGAGTACTCGTGCTCATCTCGTCCCGAGTCCAGCAAATAAGCCACGATTTCGGTATCAGCTATCAAATGGGTGTGCGTGTCCAGGGCACCGATTTCGAGTTCTTCCCAAATCCGTTTGATGCCATGGCTCAGTAGTCGGAACCACTGCGGGTCGTACAGGAAGCTCTTCAGGTCCTCAAATTCCTGTACATCTACTTGTATACAGGCAGAGCCGGTCAGCTCAGAGTACAGCCCTACCAGTACTTCCTGATCCGCGATCAAAGGAGGTGTCACAGCTACCGGGTGCTTCCCTTGAGCGAATATACTCAGGTTCCTGACTTGCTCTGTACCGGTGTAGATTTCCATGACTCTATTTCGGGGGTTGAACTCTCAGGCTCTTGTGATCATGAACTCGGGAATCCTTTGCTCATGAACTCGGTTTACCTGTACTCAGACAGGAATTTATGCTCTCAAGAATCTATTTCTCATGTTATATATATAATCTTTTTATATAGTGAGAGGTAGGGCCCAGGGAGGGGCGCCGGGGTTATACCCATACATTATAAGGTTGGTACCGATTTCCACAATATGCTGATATCACGTGATAAAGTGATGTCACGTGTTTCGTTGGGATTTCGGGGTGTAACCCACGGTCCAGATTTCTCCCTTTACCTTGATCAGACCTAGCTTTTCCAGCTCTTGCCTGTATGTCCCGGCGGTCTTCCGAGAAACACTGATTGCTCGTGCGATTTCAGCTTCACTGAGCCGCATGGCAAACTCATTCCTCCGCGCCCGCTCTTCTTGCTCGACCAAGAGCCATAGGTAGAGTCTGATGGCCGCCCCGTTGGTCTTCTCCAAGACTTGATTGTCCAGAATCTGAGGCCAGAAGAAGGCGAAGTAGTTCGAGAACACCCGCCCGTGCTCCAGTTCAACCACCTGAGAGCTTTTGACCAGCTCGACCGCTTGGTCCACCAGCCTCGGTACGTCCTGCCGGTGCATATTGGCAAACCGCTCTATCAGCTCTTGTATGGCCCATTTAGGCACCGCATACCGCTTGATGAGCGGCTTCTTCTCTACGTCCTTGAACTCAAACTTCCCTATCTGAACCTCGAATGCCTCGGCCACTATCTGCTTGGCCTTGGCTACCGAACGGTATCCGTGGAAGATCTGTATCAGGCTGAAGATGTCCGCGGGACTCTTACGCTTCGGGTTCTGGAGGTTGAGCTTGCACTGGGTGCGAAGGCATTCTCTGGAACGGCAGGTGAAGCCGACCTCTCCGTCATCGGTCATGAGCATCCGTATCGCCCCGGCGTACCACGCGTCTGGATCGGCTTTCTTCTTGCGCCTTCCTCTCTTTGCCTCGGATACCTTGAGCGGCTTCTGGTATCGGGGAACCAGACAATCAAAGGTGAGCGCGGGGCTTTGCAGGATTCCGTGCTCTGCGTAACGTTGACGAAGGAAGTTCCTCGTGGCAGTGAAAAACAGCCAGTGCTTCATGAGTTGAGGATCAATGGTCCCCGACTCGGCGGGCTCCGGCATGGGACGATCCCAACCGTCGCCCTTTGGGGTCGGTTGTTCCTCCGGCACGAAGACGTTGTAGGTCTCACCGTAACGCTTCCACGCCTCCACGAGCTCGTCTCTGTCCATGGTTGCCTACCTTTCTCCTCACAAAGGCCGGTGTGTGAGTCTATCACGAGCCGGGGCTTTGCAGGAACTTGTTTGTGGACGACAAGTGGAGGCGGCGAACTGCCGCGACATCGCGGCTCCTGTCTCGGGAGTCGAAGATTACGGTCGAAAGAGGACGACGGACACAGCCAGGTTGTTTCTCAAGCTTCGCCAGATCAATTCTGAGCGACGTTCTGGAGATCGCCATGGACCAGTATCCCTGCTTCGCGAGGTTTCTAAATAATAGCTATTAGTTAGCGCAACCCACTTTCCTTACAAGGATTTCTTATCATCGCCATCAACCGTCGGATGTCACTCGGCGCACGGCCGAACACGGAAATGGACGAGAAGGCACCTGAGACGCGATCTGAACAACTTTACAGTTTTCGGACAGCTCAGTTCGGCGGCGACTTCGGCTCTTCCACGACCTCCTCAAAGAATCTCGCCCTATCCTGCCGGAACAGGATATCACTCATGATCGAGCACCATTCTCACCTTTCGTGCAATACTGTCCACGGTGAAGGGCTTTTGCAGGAAACTAACCTCCGGATCCAAGATGCCTCGATGTACGATGAAGTTCTCCGTGTAGCCCGATACGTAGAGAACCTTCATGCCTGAGCGGTTCTTTATGAGGCTCTTGTAGAGTGTCTTGCCGTCCATTTGAGGTAATACCACGTCCGTGAGGAGCAGATGAATCTCGCCTGGATGGCTCGCCGCAATCTCTGCGGCCTCTGAGGGTGAAGCAGCTCTGAGGACGCGATAACCGAGCATTTCCAGTGCTTCCGCGGCCAAGTCGCGCACCATTTCCTCGTCCTCTACAAGCAGAATCGTCTCGTTCCCAGAGGGCCTGTCTTCCGAATGACTCTCACGGGACCCGATTTGCGCATATTCGTCCACGCGTGGGATATATACCTTGAAAGTGGTGCCGCGTCCCACCTCACTGTAGAGGGCAACATGTCCTCCATGCTGCTTGATGATCCCGTACACCGTGGACAGTCCCAATCCGGTTCCTGCCCCTTTCGGTTTCGTTGTAAAGAACGGATCGAATGCACGAGCACATGTCTCCGCCGTCATCCCGTGCCCCGTGTCGCTCATGCTGAGCATCACATAAGGTCCCGGCTTGATTTCTGTATGAGAGGCGCAATAGACCTCGTCCAATACCACGTCCGACGTCTCCACGCAGAGAGTTCCTCCTCGGGGCATGGCGTCTCTCGCATTGACAGCGAGGTTTACGACGACTTGCTCCAACTGGGTAGAATCTGCCCTGACGTTGCCGATGTGCCGTGCAAGTTCGGTTATCAGCTCGACGTCCTCTCCGATGAGCCTCCTCAGCATGCTCTCTATATCCCTTACCAAGTCGTTGAGGTTGACCACACCGACGTCCAGCACCTGTTTGCGACTGAAGGCCAGGAGCTGCCTGGTCAGGTCAGCTGCCCTCGCTGCAGCCCGGTTAATCTGATCCAGTTTCCTGCGAGCGCCTTTTACCTCCGGTATTTCCAGACTGAGTATGGTGGTGTAGCCCATGATAGCGGTGAGCAGGTTGTTGAAGTCATGCGCTATTCCTCCCGCCAGTCTGCCTATCGCCTCCATTTTCACCGCTTGGCGTAGCTGTTCCTCCAGATGTCTGCGTTCGGTGATGTCCCTAAAAATACCCCGGAAGCCGTTTGGGTCACCCCCGGAGTCTCTCATCAGGGCAATCGACACAGACACATCTCTCACTGAACCGTCCTTTCGGATCACTTGGTAGGAAAACTCCGGATTCGGGATTCCCGAACGGTAAACAGCGTTGTATGCGTGGAAAATTTCGCCTGCATTCTGGTCGTCCATGAGTCCTCGATAGCTCATTCCCAGGAGTTCGTCCCGAGAATACCCGAGGATCTCACAAAGTGAGTCGTTGACGAGCGTCAGGTTTCCCGCCAGATCGACCTCGTGGTATCCGTCTGCAATGGTCTCCAGAATCTTTCGATACTTCTCCTCCGATTGACGAAGCGCCTGCTCAGAAGTTTTGCGAAGCGTAATGTCACGAGCAGACCCGACCGTGCCCACGACTTGGCCTTGAGCGTCGACAAGAGGAGTCTTAAAGGTTTCGAACCACTTGACGAGCCCACGGTCGATGATCGGCTCCTCAATCCACTTCGGTATTCCGTTGGCAATGACGGCCTTGTCATCGGCAGTGTACAGGCGAGCTAGTTCTTCCGGCCAGATGTCGAAATCCGTGTTACCCATGACATCTTCAGAGAAGGATCTCCCACAGGCTTTGGCAAAAGCTTGATTCACGAGAAGAAATCGCCCTTGAACGTCCTTCATCCATAGCATGTCGGGAAGATGATCCAGGACTGCTCTCAAGCGACTCCGGTTTTCTTCCAGTGCAAATTCCGAGTTCTTTCGGTCGGTGATGTCGCGTGCTACCGCAAAAATGAGCTTCTCATCGTCGAGCGGGAACGAATTCCAAGAGATCCAACGGTAGGAACCATCTTTACACGCGTACCGATTCTCGTAGCCATGAATCGACTCGCCTGACAGAAGCTTCTTGCCTGCATTTGCCGTTCCTTCTCGATCATCGGGATGAACGAACTCTATGTATGGCTTGCTGAGCAGATCATCAATACTCCAGCCCAGAGTCTTCGTCCACGCCGGATTCAACTGCTTGAATAAGCCGTCAAACCCGGCCACACTCAGCATATCCATGGAGAGAGCGAACAGGCGATCTCGCTCTTCCTCCAACTTGCGCCGTTTCGTCACGTCTTCACAGGCCATCAGATGTTGACCCGTTGCAAGTTGGACCGGCACGAAGTGCACGGTCTTGTGACTTCCATCTTTGCAGGTAACCGTAAATGTCCTTGGTCTTGGTTGACCCTCCTTGGCCTTTCTCGCGTCCTCCAGCCACGTGCGAATCACCTGGCGCCTATAGACAGAATCTGGGTAAGCTCGCTTGAACCATTCCCGCCCATTCGGGACGTCCATCGCGTCATATCCGAATATCTCCCGGAACTTTGGGTTGATGTACTGAAAGGCCCCGTCCTCGGCTATCATGACTAGGCCGAAGGGGGCATTCTCCGCCAGGGTCTCGAATCTGAGCTTTTCAATACCGGCCTCCATTTCAGCGCTTTTCCGGTCCGAGATATCTCTCACAAAAGCCCACATCCCCGCGTAGCCCACTTTGTCGTCGGGAATGAGATAAGTTCTCAGTTCCACCGGGAAGATCGTTCCGTCCTTGCGCACGTACTCCTTCTCATAAACGTCTGAATAGCCTCGCTGCAGGACCTGGCTCTGAATTATCTCCGCTTCCGCCCGATGCCATTTCTCTGGAGTTATGTCCTCGTAACTGAGCCGGTAGAGTTCTTCACCCGAGTACCCGAGCATTTCTGCGAATGCAGGGTTGAATTCCGTTATCTTGCCGTCCGTGGAAACCGCGGCTAAGCCATCTCGAAGGTTTTCGTAGAGCTGACGATACCTTTGTTCCGACTCGGTAAGAGCCTCCTCGGTTTGCTTTCGGGTACGGATTTCCTTTTCAGCCGTCCTGTGCAGCAGAACGACGGCCAGAATCACCAGCAAAACCAATGCCAGTGAGACGTATCCGGTGATTCCGACCAGGGGATCCACGAGTTTGCTTGACATGGATCTCAGGTCGTATAGATAAACAACTCTCCACCCTGGGCAGTTCCCAACGTTCCGCTCGCGGATGATGTAGGTCTCTCCAGATTGTGCGACAGCCCTATTTTCGGCTTTTTTCACCAGCCCGGTCCATTTCCATGGTCCATTGCCGAACTGTTTGGATTTAACGATTCGATGCTCTTCTTCAGGATTCGCCCGCCACAAGAAGTTGAAGAGCCAGTCGGGTTGGGCGGAAACGAATATCATCCCACTTCTATGCACCAGGAGTGGCGTCCCTCCCTGCACCTGTGAGAATTCCCTCTGGACCCCTTCAATTGGGGCTTTGACCACGGCCACCCCAATTGGCGTTGAATTGCCCGGCTGATAGACCGGATGGCCAAAATAGAGGCCTCTTACGCCGGACGTCTCTCCCAAGGCCAAGTATTTGCTCGGCTTTCCGTCAAGCGCATCACGAAAGTACGGACGAAAAGAATAGCTCCGGCCAACGAAGCTGTCCGGCTTCAGGCGGTTACTCGAAGCTATCGCCGTGCCGTTCCTGTCGAGAAGATAACAGACATCGTCTCCGAGTCCTGCCACGAAATGATCCAGGATTCGGTCAGCCTGGGACACGGTGGCGGGAGATGTGTTCAGCAAGGCTTCTTGGAGTTCCTCGAAAAGGGCGAGAGCGCGAACCTCCATCTCATTGGCAGATATCAGGCGGGCAAGACGGTCAGCGAGTAGCTGGGTCCGGACGGCGAGTTCTCCTTCGGCCTCCCGGATCGCCGCATCCTTGGCCGACCGGTAGTAGAGGTATCCTCCGATGGAGGACGACAAGAGGGCAAACAAAGCGAGGAGGGCCACGATTCTTCGCAGAGTCATCTGAAATTCCCCGGAGTGAGAGCAGAATCCCGGTCGCCTGACTTACGGGGCGTCCCTTAGGGAATCTGAATGTTTCATGGACTTGAACCATTCGGGAATGGTTGTGCGTAGAGACTCCCTGCTCCGACTGAGTATAATCCAGTGGAGACGCCAACGTCAAAGATAACGCCGCGATAACGGATTATTGAGAATTGCGATCAACTGGAGCGTGCAAGAAGCCAGATGCATGTGGCCTCGGGGGATTCCCCTGGCTCGACATTACCAAGCTGTTCTTGAGCCATGGCCGCACTGGAAAAACGCTTGACCGAGTCCTTGAGGGTGAAGTACGCTCGGAACAAGGAGAAACGAACTGCCTTGGCCAACGTGATTACGG
>JAVHLK010000178.1:2665-6613 GCA_031082285.1 Desulfomonilaceae bacterium | reverse complement strand
GGCTTTGAGACGTGCGATATCAGCCGTTTGCTGAACGATTTTGCGCAGGGATCAGAAGACTTTAATGATCAGGTTATCGTGGAGGTTTGTCGAGCGCACGGACTCAAACTGATTACGGATGACGGAGACTTCAGAGGCGCCGGATTGGACGTATTGACTGCCAATCCCAATCTTTTCACTCCTTAGAGAGGTGCTGTATGCCCTTACCTGCAGACTTCCCAACCGACCCCCATATCATCCTCGACCCCGACATTCGATGGTACCCGGGCGAAGAAATATTCTCCGACGACGGCTACTGCACGCTGCTTCCTCCCTTGGTTTACAGGATTCGTATGGGTGTGAAGGCGTGGCGGGATGCCGGTTACGCGGGGGCAAGCCATACGACCAAGGCCTTGCTGAACCATTGGTTCAAGACCGAGCACATTGTTCTTTCCGGAGGCGACAACCTTTCTCAATTCCAGTACTACTTCTGTCAGCGCGAGGCCGTCGAGGCCGCGTTGTGGCTGTACGAGGTGGAAGAGTCCCGCGATCCGTACGCGCTCATCAAGTACGATTCTTCGGGGCGAGTATCCAAGGGAATGTTTGCAGAGGACTGGACTCGCTACGTGATGAAGATGGCTACCGGTACGGGAAAGACCAAGGTGATGAGCCTCCTCATCGCGTGGGCCTACTTCCACAGGCGTTACGAGCCGGGATCGGACTTGAGCGCACATATCGACAGCCTGGAAAGCCCTTAAAAAGCGATCGTCTCGGTTATGGTGCTCAGGGAAGGTTGGGACGTTCAGAACGTGGTCGCCATCGTGGGCCCCCGTCCTTACAAAGCGAAGAGTCAGATCTTGCCGGAACAAACCCTTGGGAGGGGAATCCGTCGTATGTTCCGGGGGCAGCCGGTGGTCGAGAAGGTGAGCGTGATCGGAACAGAAGCGTTCATGGATTTCGTGGAATCGATCAGGAATGAAGGGGTTGAACTGGAATATGCCGAAATGGGAGGCAAGGGTGCGCCCAAATCGCCGATGGTCATCGAGGTGGACAGCGATAACGCCAATAAAGACATCCCGGGACTCGACATCGAGCTGCCGGTGCTCACTCCCCGAATCCACCGGGAATACAAGAATCTTGAAGAACTGAACGTGGCCGCGATGCCGCAGCCGGGACTGCACATCAAGAAATTCTCCGAAGAAGAGCAACGGGAGATCGTGTTCAAGGACATCGACAAGGAGGATGTGAGCCACACGACCATCATGAATTCCGAGTTTACGCCTTCCCATCAGAGCGCAATAGGCTTCTTTGCCCGGACCATCATGAGAGACCTCCGGCTTGTGGGAGGGTTCGACATACTCTTCGGGAAGCTCAAGCAGTTCATGGAGCGCCGTCTTTTTGAGCGGCCTGTGGACCTTGACGACCTCAACATCCTGCGGAACTTGTCGGAAGTCGAGGCAACAAGAGCTATCCTGGAGACCTTCAAGGCGGCGATCAACGAACTGACCGTCAAAGACAAGGGCGCCACGGAGGTGAGGCGAAACAAAATGTTTCTGCTAATAGTGTCCTCACCGGACATGCCGGCACGTCTTCGCGTTTTTTCGGTCTGTTTCTTGGGCGGCGCGGTCTTCTAAAGGAGTGTGGTCCCCATGTCAAGATTTTTCTCGAAAGGGGACGAATTTGTCAAGAAAATGGTTGACGCGACGTTCACCGCTGTGTGAACAATCCTCGTGTGGCATGAATGGGGTCCGGTATTTGCTCGGCGGACCGCGAAGCCCCGAAGATACCGGTCCATTACCGTCCCCGCGGCAGGAAGTCCGCGGGCGAGACAGTCAGGTGGGGAGGAAATGGTGATGAGCGATCGGGCGTCTCGCTTCCCACTCCTTAAGGACCGGCAGTGACGTTCGGAGACATCCTGTCCGTGGGGGGCCAGATACAAGACGGGATCTTGGAGTTCTGCAAGGCGGCGGACTAACTCGAGAACGAGGGCCGGGGATGTGGGGCGACTTCACAGAGATGATCCGGACGAACGAGGAGGAAGAATATTCGGCCGCGCACCTTGAACCGTATGTAGGAGAGAAGCTCGTGTAGACGCGAAGAGAATTGGAAACAAGCGTCTGACCGGCCAGAACGGCAAATTGAACCCGCTCCGCATATCTTCATTCGGTCACCCGGACCCAACAAGTCAGTAAGCAATGAAATCTTCCGATTGGGTCCGGACACGGCAAGTCCGGAGGCCGATTCTCCGAGTCTCTCTCCCCCGGGTCCCCAGGTCTTTTCAGCGCTCGCGACAACGCGTGGTCCCCGGCGTCGCTCCTAGTCGAGGGAAATGGTGCGGGTTCGAGAGTTCCGGGCAACTCGTTTTGACTGGACAGACATATTATCCATCGGTATACTTAACAATAGTGTAAGGAAAGTAACGCCTACATCGACATTAATCACCAGGTTCCGCTGGAAAAGGGGTCCATGTCGACAGGACGTGGCGAACATCATGAATGTGGGGTGTTCACCGTACCTTGACGGATGCGGACAAAACGAAACCGGATGGCACTGCTGCTGTTCCGACCGGCTTAGTATTCGATGTAACCGACCACGGAACCCTAAGGACACATGGTCCCGTGGCAAGCGGCTACGCCATTTATCGTGTGCGGAAAGATCACCTGGAAGGGAACACAAGACAATACGCGCAGTGAGTCCTGAGTCGCTAAATGAAAGGGCTCGCTTTCATCGGAGGTATCGCCGATTATGGCAAGAAGAACGCAGGCCGACTCTCCGTCTCAGACTTTGCGGAAATGTCCTACGGGGATAACCGGCTTGGATGAAATAACAGGGGGAGGGCTGCCACAAGGGCGTCCCACCTTGGTTTGCGGCTCCGCTGGATGCGGCAAGACTTTACTCGGCATGGAGTTTCTGGTCCGTGGCGCAAGGGAGTACGATGAGCCGGGCGTCTTTATGAGTTTCGAAGAGTCCGAAGGAGAATTGATCACGAACTTCAGTTCCGTTGGTTTCGACTTACCGTCCTTGGTAGCGGACGGAAAACTCGCCATTGATCACGTCTCCGTTGAGCGAGCTGAAATCGAAGAGACGGGGGAATATGACCTTGAGGGGTTGTTCATTCGTCTCGCAATGGCAATTGACGGCGTGAACGCGAAACGGGTGGTTCTGGACACCATTGAAGCCCTCTTCTCCGGGCTTAAAAATGACGGCATACTCCGTGCCGAGCTGCGCCGCCTGTTCAAATGGCTGAAGGAAAAAGGAGTGACCGCTGTTATCACCGCTGAGCGGGGAAATGGGACGTTTACCCGGCACGGGTTAGAAGAATACGTCGCGGATTGTGTCATCGTGATGGACCACCGGGTAGTGGAACAAATCTCCACAAGGCGCTTGAGAATCGTGAAATACCGCGGCACGACGCATGGAGCCGATGAGTACCCCTTCCTAATTTACCCATCCGGGATTTCTCTGCTTCCAATCACTTCTCTTGGATTGAATCACACGGCACCTACACACCGGGTCTCCACCGGAATAGATCGGCTGGACACCATGTTCGGCGGCAAGGGATTTTACAGGGGAAGCACCGTCCTCTTGTCGGGCGGCGCGGGGACCGGAAAGACGAGTATAGCTGCGCACTATGTAGATTCTGCCTGCAGTCGCGGCGAACGAGTGGTCTATCTCGCCTTTGAAGAATCTCCGAGCCAGATTATGCGCAACATGAGCTCCATAGGGATTCAATTGGAGAAATGGGTGAAGAAGGATCTCCTGAGGTTCCATGCAACTCGGCCCAGCTTGTACGGGCTTGAGTCACATCTCACGGGATTTCACCGGGTGATCGAGGACTTCCGACCGTCCAATGTAGTGATAGACCCTATCTCGAATCTTGTGTCAGTGGGAAATATATCCGACGTAAAGGCTATGTTGATGCGCCTCATCGATTTCTTGAAGACAAACGAGATCACTTGTCTTTGCACG
>JAVHLK010000178.1:0-2129 GCA_031082285.1 Desulfomonilaceae bacterium | reverse complement strand
ACACTCGACCGAGATTGTCCGGACGAGATGGACGATGGTGTTTGGAACCTGCGCCTGTACGTTGCAGGTCAGACCCCGAAATCCATAAGAGCCTTTGACAATTTGAAGATGATCTGTGAAGAGCATCTCGCAGGAAAATACTCCATTGAAGTGATTGACCTCACAGTCAACCCGCAGCTTGCCAAGGGTGATCAAATCCTTGCCTTGCCGACTCTGGTGAGAAAGCTGCCCGTCCCGATCAGGAAAATAATTGGTGATCTTTCCAATACTGAGCGTGTCCTGGTGGGACTGGATCTGCGCCCTGCCGGGTAATTATACAAAGGAGCCGTGATGAGTGACCAAATTGACGAGAAAGCGCTGAAAGGGATTGCAAAGGAAGCGGTTCGATCATCGACGCCAAAATATGTTCTGCGCCTCTATGTGGCTGGAACAAGCAGAAAATCTTCCCGGGCAATCCAAAACCTGAGAAAATTGCTGAAGGAATACGGAGACGAGCAGTACGATGTGCAAGTAATTGACATCTATCAGCAACCGATCTTCGCAAAGGACGGGCAGATAGTTGCCGCTCCGACACTTGTCAAAGAGCTGCCGCCCCCGTTGCAACGGTTCATTGGTGATCTTTCCAATACGGATCGTCTCCTTGCAGCCTTGGACCTTGTACCACACAAGGAAGATTAGAGAAGGCGGCTGCCACATGACGAGATCGAAAAAAGACACTGTGCGCGACTTGCGCGCTGAGAATGAACGACTCCGGTTGCGATTGCTTGAGGCCGAGGACATTTTGGAAGCCATCAGAAGCGGTGAGGTAGATGCTCTTGTCGTCTCGGGGCCTCACGGCGAGCAGGTATATACGCTGACGGGGGCTAATCTGGGCTATCGCATCCTTTTTGAAAAGATGAACGAGGGAGCCGCAATCCTAGGCGCGGACGGCACGATTTTCTACTGTAATGCAAGATTGGCGTCCCTGCTCCAAAAACCTATGGAAGAAATTGTTGGAGGCTCCATACTTCGTTTCGTCCCCGAGGAATATTCCGCATCTTTTGAGGCTCTGCTGCATCGAGGGCTGGAAACGCCTCAAAAAGGGGAATTCGAATTGAGATCTCACGGTGGAAATATTGTTGCTTGTCATGTTTCTACCAGCCCTTTTTCAGTTGAGGAGGCTCCCAACATTTGTATGATCGTGACCGACCTGACGGAGCGCAAGAGGGCGGAAAACACTCTCAAGCACACACTTGCCGACCTTACCAGGTCGAATGCCGATCTTGAGAAGTTTGCGTACGTGGCATCTCATGATTTGCAGGAGCCATTGCGCAACATCGCCAATTGTTTGCAAATGCTGAGAAAGAAGTACAAGGACAAGATCGATGCCGACGCGGACCGGTACATCGACTATGCAGTCGAGGGAGCCGGCCGCTTGCAGGTACTTATTAAAGACTTGTTGCACTATTCCCGTGTCGCAACGCGAGTAAATCCTCCGCAACTCGTAGATTGCGAAAAGGTGCTGGATCGGACGGTAAGGGGCCTGACAGCCGCCGTCACGGATGTCGGAGCCGTGATTACTCACGATCCTCTTCCCACTATCCCGGCTGATGAGACGCAACTGTTCCAGGTTTTTCAGAATCTGATTGAGAACGCCGTGAGATTTCGGAGAGAGGAACCACTGCGTGTTCATGTGTCGGCAGTGAAAAACGAGAAAGAGTGGATTTTCTCGGTCAAAGACAACGGGATCGGTATCGAATCCCAACATTTTGATCGAATCTTCGCAATCTTTCAAAGATTACATTCGAGACGCAAGTACGACGGGACGGGCATGGGGCTTGCCATAGTCAAGAAGGTGGTGGACCGTCACGGGGGGCGGGTTTGGGTGGAATCCGAGCTGGGACAAGGAAGCACTTTTCATTTTTCCATGCCTGAAAAGCGGATGCGGACATGACGGTCCCGGGGGCCAAAGTTCACCCTCTGGAGATTCTCGCGGTGAAAAACGATCCTGTGGATGTACTGATCATCAGAGAGGTCGTGAACACGCTGTATGTGGCCCGTTCCGTAACTTCCATGTCGAAAGGGCGATAGATGAATACCTTGAGCAGATGGTCCGGAAGAAGGCTGCACCGAAGCGGAAAAAGGCGAAA
>JAVHLK010000177.1 GCA_031082285.1 Desulfomonilaceae bacterium | reverse complement strand
CTTCGAACGGCGCTCGTCCCGTGTACACTTCCGCGGGAGAGTATCCCAGAATGGACAGGTTCGCCACGTCGCTTCCCGGGTCTATGCCTTGGGGTATCGTTCGTACCAGTCCCACCTTCCCGACTGCCGCCAACTTGTCCATCCAGGGGGTCTTGGCGGCCGCCAGCGGTGTCCCGTTTTCCAGATCGGGACTCGGCGAATCAGCCATTCCGTCAGGGACAAGGATGAGGTATTTTTTCTTATAGTCCGAGGACATCCAACACCTTCCTCATTACGGGTTCGCACGTTACGGCGGGATCGCAACTCTCGGGTTGCGTTGACACGTTGATGGCGTTGTCCGGGTCTTTCAGGCCGTGTCCGGTGAGGGTGCATACGATACGCTCGCCGCCGAGGAAAAGGCCTTCCTTGTTCTTCTTTATTACTCCTGCTATGGATGCCGCGGACGCAGGTTCACAGAAGACGCCTTCCACCGCGGAAACCATCCGATAGGCTTCGAGGATTTCTGCGTCGCTCACCATGTCGATCAGACCGCCCGATTCATCCCGCGCCGCTTCAGCCTTCTTCCAGGAGGCCGGGTTGCCGATACGGATGGCCGTGGCAACGGTTTCGGGCTGCTCGATGGGATATCCGCGAACTATCGGAGCCGCTCCTTCGGCCTGAAACCCGATCATTTTGGGTAGAGAGCCGATCTTGCCCGCGTCCCTGTATGCCTTGTACCCCGCCCAGTACGCGGTAATATTTCCCGCATTGCCAACCGGCAATGCATGGAAATCGGGGGCTTCGCCGAGACCGTCGCATATCTCGAATGCAGCCGACCTCTGACCTTCCAGTCTATACGGATTGATGGAATTGACAAGGGTTACCGGGTAGTCGTCCGACACTTGCCTCACCACCTTCAACGCTTCATCGAAGTTGCCGAGAACCTTTACAACTTTCGCTCCGTGTATCATGGCCTGGGCCAATTTGCCCAGCGCGATCTTTCCTTCGGGAATCACCACAAAGGCCCTTATGCCGGCCCGCGCGGCATATGCGGCCGCGGACGCGGAGGTATTCCCCGTAGACGCACAGATTACCGCCCCGGACCCGGCCTCTACGGCCCTGGAGACCGCCATGGTCATTCCGCGATCCTTGAAGGAACCGGTTGGATTCAAGCCCTCGTACTTCAGGTACAGCGAGATCTTCGGGTTAATCTTTTCAGCCAATCGAGGAGCGGGAATCAGCGGGGTATTCCCTTCCAGAAGCGTGACGATGTGCCGTTCGTTTTCATAATGATAGAATTCGGGGTAGGCTTTGATAATACCGGGCCACATTTCCCATCTCCTGTCGCGGATGCGTGTCGGCTCTTCCGGCACGCCGGTTTGTTCCTCATGAAAGTGTATCGTCTTCTATTCTTATTATCACCGGGCGATCCTCAACTGCATCGAGCCGTCCGATTCTTTCACTGGCCTCCTGGATGTCGGCTTCCTTTGAAAGATGAGTAACGAACACGACCGGCACGGTGCCGGACTTGTCTCTTCCCTTCTGACTGACCGAGTGAATGCTGATCGAATGTTCGCCCATGATCCCGGCTATTTTCGAGAGCACTCCAGGCCGGTCGAATGCCTGAACACGCACATAGTAGTTCGTCACGATCTCTCGTATGTCCAGAACACGGCCCGGCGCCGTCCAATCCTGTGCATAACCTAAAGGCGGCACCACACCGGCCTTCCCTCCTATGACGTTCCGAGCGGTTTCGATCACGTCGCCGATCACTGCAGAGGCCGTCGGTTCCTTCCCCGCACCTCGTCCATAGAAGAGCTGCTCGTCCACCATGTCCCCTTTGAGGTATATGCCGTTGAATACGCCGTCCACGCCGGCCAACGGATGGCCCGCCGGCAGCATTGTAGGATGAATCCTCGCCTCCACGTCATCTCCATGGCTTATGATCAACGCGAGCAGTTTGATCTTGTACGAGAATTCTCGCGCCATGACGATGTCAAAGGGATCGATGTTGCGAATCCCTTCCACGTAGAGTCGGTTCACGGGTACGCGAATCCCATGAGTGAGCCCCAGAACCAGAACCAACTTTTGGGCCGCGTCCAGTCCGTCGATATCCAGAGCGGGATCGGCCTCCGCGTACCCCATTCCCTGTGCCTCTCGGAGTACCTGCTCGAACGACACGCCCGGATTGTCCGTCATTGCCGTCAGGATGAAGTTGCATGTCCCATTGAGAATGGCCATGACTTTTTCAAAGCGGTTGGCCACGAGACCTTCGCGCAGCGATCTCAAGATCGGTATGCCGCCCGCCACCGCAGCCTCGAAACCAATGTCGACCCCTGCATCCCGCGCCGCTCGAAAAATTTCCGGTCCGTGTGCGGCCAGGAGTGCTTTGTTGGCCGTGACCACCTGCTTGCCGTTGCGAATCGCCTCAAGGATGAAGGTCCTGGCCGGTTCATAGCCTCCAATGAGTTCTATCACCAGTGAGATATTAGGGTCTTCGAGCACTTGCTGAGCATCGGTGGTCAACAGAGAAGGATCCACTCGGATGCCCCGATCGGTCTTGATGTCCAGATCCGCGATGCGGGCCAAACGGATTGGTATGCCGACTCGTGCTTCCAGAATATCTCGGTTTTCCTGGAGAATTTTTACTACGCCGGATCCGATGGTCCCGAATCCGATCATACCGACGGCAAATTCATTCATCGAGCGTCCCAACCTCCGTTCACGAATCTCCTGTTGCTTTCCTTCGCGTTCTCTCACGTCCTACGTTCAGTCTCACGTATTCCGGACCGCCTGAGATCGTCGTGAACTACGGCAGCCCTTGCAGAGGAATTCTCAAGAGCGTCATTGCCGGGAGGGAAACCACGAAGCAATCTCGGCACGGAGCAATACGCGGCCGCATGCGGGTCGCGCGTTACCTAGACAATCGCGGACCTGGCCTGCTTGTCCATGTGTTCGACATTAGGAGCTTCATGCG
The DNA here is from genome assembly GCA_031082285.1 of Desulfomonilaceae bacterium. Taxonomy (GTDB): domain Bacteria; phylum Desulfobacterota; class Desulfomonilia; order Desulfomonilales; family Desulfomonilaceae; genus JAVHLK01. The sequence goes on along the minus strand of JAVHLK010000177.1, from coordinate 3,746 downwards.
CCAAGAAGGTGCGGATGCCCCGCACCGCCTGATTGATGCGCTTGCGATTCTCCACCAACGCGAACCTTACGTGCTCATCCCCGTACGGACCGAATCCGATGCCGGGACTTACCGCGACCTTTGCCTTCTCCGTCATCATCTTGGAAAACTCGAGCGAACCGAGGCTGAGGAACGGTTCGGGAATTTTGGCCCAGAGAAACATGGTGGCAATGGGAGGAACAACCTCCCAACCGCAATCATTGAGACCCGAACAGAGGGCGTCACGGCGGTCCCTGTATTCGTCCACAATGTGCCGCACGCAGCCCTGGTCTTCATTGAGAGCGATTATTGACGCAATCTGTATCGGCTGGAAAATCCCGTAATCGATATAGCTCTTGAGGCGACGAAGGGCCTCTATCATGTTCGGATTCCCCGCGGCGCAGCCCACGCGCCAACCCGCCATGGAATAGCTCTTTGACAGGGAGAGGATCTCCACGCCCACGTCTTTCGCTCCCGGCACGGAAAGAAAGCTGGGAGCCGAGTATCCTTCGAAAGTCAAGTCTGCATACGCGAGATCGTGGACGACCATGATCTTGTACTCTTGAGCGAACTCAACAATCCGTTTGAAGAAGTCCTTGTCCACCACCATGGTGGTAGGATTGTGGGGGAAACTGATGATCAGCATCTTCGGTGAAGGCCACGTGAGCCTCACGGCCGTCGTCAGATCGTCGAAAAAGTCGCGCTCGATGCTGATGCGCACGTGCCTGAGATCTCCTCCCGCGATGACGACTGAGTAAGGATGAATCGGATACGTAGGAGACGGGACGAATACCACGTCACCCGGAGTGATGGTGGCCAACACCAGGTGCGCGAGGGCATCTTTTGCACCCATGGTGGCAACGACTTCCGTATTGGGGTCCAGATCGACATCGTGGCGTCGCTTCCACCAATCCGCAAATGCCATGCGCAGCTTCGGAATACCCGCGGACGCACTGTACCTGTGGTTTCTTGGATTCCGCACCGCCTCGATCATCTTCTCGACGATATGATCGGGCGTGGGGATGTCCGGATTCCCCATGCCCAGGTCGATAATGTCCTCTCCCGCACGGCGGAGTCGCATCTTGAGATCGTTGACGACCTGAAAAACGTACGGTGGAAGCCTCTTGATTCTCCTAAACTCTTCCATGTTCATCTCCATCAACCGGGCACATCACGACGATTCGCTACCGGATCACGGCTCTCCCTCTGCGGCGATCCCATTGGGCTGCGCGGGAACCACGCTGAAGGAAAGAAGCGGTGAGGATCGCATCGATGCGTCCGGCCTTTCCAGGGTTACTACTCAACCGGGAGTAGCGCTTCAAATCGGTACCCCATGAGTACCTTCCGGAATCTCCGGGAATTCTTCGCCGGCAAGAATCGCCTCCGCTTCTCTGGATCTCTTTCCGGGACCGCTGTAGAGATAGAGGTGTTCTTCCCGTAGCTCGGGACGGAAGGCTTGCGGCCGTGCCTCCACACAGATGAGGCCGGGCTCGGTTCCTTTCTGCGGATGAATCCATAACACACGCGAAGGCTTGAATCCAGCTGCTTTCATTGCTTCATCGATCTTGCCGCGGCCTCCGGCCGGATATATCAACGACAGGTTTCCCGACGGCTTCAGGAGGGCGCCGGAAACTCGAAACAGATCGGTCAGCGGCATCATGAGCTGGTGTCTGGATAATGCCTTCTCATGCTCAAGGTTGATGCGGCCTCGTCCCGGTTCGTAATACGGCGGGTTCGATACAACGGCATCGAAAAATCCGTTTTGAAAAAGCCGGTCCGCCTTTCGGACGTCACCCCTGACTACGAGAATCCGGTCATCCAGCCCGTTAAGCTGGACGCCTCTGCGTGCGCGATCGGCCAGTGGTTCCTGGATCTCGAGAGCCACTACCCGTATGGACGGGTGTCTTACCGCAAGCCCGAACGCGATCACCCCGCAACCCGTTCCCGCGTCGAGAATCAGTCCGCCGGGATTGGGGCCGGCAAACCACGTGAGGATGATCGCATCCTCGGAAACCCGATATCCCCGCCGCGCCTGAATGACACGAACCTTGTTACGGAACAAACCGTTAATCGACTCGCCTGTGTGGTTCAATTCCATGCCATGGGTCGGGACGCCTACGTGACGACCCTTCATCAGGGACGTTGTCGAAGCGTCTCAAAAGACATTGAGAACCAACCCCGAGGACAGTTTGGGGAAGAAGTAAGTCGACTTATGCGGCAATTTGTGTCCCAGTTCCGCGGCGGCACGCATTTGGTCGACACGAGTCGGATTGAGGATGAAACTCACCTGCACTTCCCCGCCGATGGCCTTGTGTAACGCTTCGGAGATCGACGGGGTGTACTCGATGTGCCCCTCGGGATTGTCCCGATCCAATCCGAGCCCGTGTCCGATAATAATCTCGCGAAGAATCGTCACGTCCAGTCCCTTTAAGTCTTCGGGAATGGTGGGATCCATCAATGGTTTCACCGCGTCGAAATCCTTGAGCCTCAGCAACTGGAAACACAGTTCTCCCCGCACGACCATTCCAAACTTCCCGCCGATGTTGGAGTAAGAGGCGATTCGCTCCACCAGCCGTTGAGACACCTCTTCCCGATTGCCGTCTCGGAAACACAGCTCTTCGCTGTGAAAGTACGGTTCCAGCTTCTTCAAGATAAGCGGGACCTCCACCTCGTTCAATCCCTTCACCATGCGGTGAGCAGGGAGGATGGTGAGGCCGGGGTGCGCCAAAGCCGTGAGATACATCATCACGTAATCCGCGTTGCCGTTGGTTGCCGATTGCCCCGCGGATCTCACTTCATTCCTGTATGCCAGGGCCGTCTCGTAGCGATGATGACCGTCCGCAATGAAGATGCTCTTATCCTTGAGGCTGGAAACAATTCGGGAAACGACTTCCTCATCGTTCAACGTCCATGTCTGATGAAGGGTTCCGTCCGCATCCGTGGTATGCTGTTCCGGCGGGGCCTGCATAACGCGTCGGTACTCGTTCGTGACCGCATCGTCATCATCGTTAAAAAGCCCGTGTATGGGTGTGATGTTGGCTCCGCAATGCCTCATAATATTGAGTTGATCGGCCTTGGGACCAAGGTACGTTTTCTCGTGCGGCAGCACCTTTCCCTTCCCGTACTCGTCTACCTTGACGAGCGCCACGATCCCGTCAAGGCGGCGCCGGCCTCCCTGCGGATCCTCGAAATCCATTCGGTAGACGGTCATGCCGGGCGAGTCTTTTCTGACAAGCGTTCCGTCCGTGAGCCATTGTTTCAATGTAGCGGCGGCCCGGGTATATTTGTTGTCGCGGTCGTTGTCTTCCGGAAACTGTTTTCCCAAGACCAACCTGATGATGTTGCGCGGATGCGCATCGTAGAAGGCTTGCTGTTGCGCCTCGGATATGACGTCGTACGGGGGAGTGATGAGGCGATCCAGCTCTCCCGCAGATTTCCCGTTATACTGCACCATTCTGAAAGGTTGTATGTCAGCCATCGTGGTGACCTCCGACCGTGGTCTCTTCCGTATTCTTTCGAGCGCACAATGTCACGCGACCGGGATATCGAGGTGGAACGAAGAAGGGAATCGCACGCGTCTCGCGATCCTAAATCACGGGTTTTGTCGGCCCTCAAAAAAGATTATCCGATCTTTGTAACACCCGAGCAATCTTCCGTCAACGGTCGAGTAAGTCCATAATCCTCGGTCAACTTTGGCGAGATCCCCGTGGGCATCCTCGATGGACGAG
>JAVHLK010000176.1 GCA_031082285.1 Desulfomonilaceae bacterium | reverse complement strand
GCCACGGTACCGGCCCGAGAAAATGCTTGATGTAATGCGTGCCGTGTTTGGTGATTCCCACGTAATGGGTGACGAAAAAAGCGCAGAGGGCCAATGCCAAGGTCGTATTCAGGTTGGCGGTGTAAGACAGAAAATAGGGAATGATGCCGATCAGGTTTCCGGCGAGAATGAACAGGGCCAAGGTGGCGATGAGCGGGAAGTAAGGTCTGCCCTTTTCCCCCATGGTTTCCACCACAAGGTCTTCGAGTACTGAGACCACCACCTCCCAGAAATTCTGCATCCCCTTGGGGATCATCTCCAGTTTGTTCTTGATCAGCAATGCCAACACGACGAAGATGATCATCACGAGCCACGTGTTCAGCACGTTGTTCAAGTCGGCGTGAGTCACTCCCCATTTGGTCCAAAACTCCTCCATTGAGTGCATCGCGGGATTGGAGATCACGTCGGTCAACATGGGCGGGTGGATGTTTGCAGACATCTATCAGACCTCCTCTGGTCTTCTGTTCGCTATGAAAATCAGGATGAGCAAAACCAAAAGCCCGGCCGGAACCACGGACAGGCCGGTAACCAAACCTATTGGATCAACCTTCACGTACCGTATGAACCCGAAGAGAAAAATCCCTATCAGGAGCAGCCTGAGATAGAAGTTTCCCAATATGGAGGCCATTGCGACGCCCCTGTGAGGGAAGTCGGCCTTCCTGACTCGCCGGGAAGACGCCCACGCGTTCAGCAAAACCAACGCCCCGCCGGCTCCGAACCCTAAGGCAAAGCCGGGAGAGGCCAAAATGAAACAAGCGGGCAGCCCGAGAATGTACACTCCTGCGGACAGGATGAACAACACTCCGGGGATCTTCTCGAATTTCATGAAGACTTCTTGTCCTCGTCGTGCGGAAGGTGCTTCCGAACCTCGATCCAAACGTTGCGAGCGGCGGCCCCAACTCCGAAACAAAAGAATAGTATACTGAGGTAAGGAAAAGTACCGGCTTTACCGTCGAGCCAGTATCCAATACCGGCCCCGATAAATATGGCAAATACAATGGAAGCACCCAGCTGCAGCCCGTCGCCGACATGCCTCCAGGTTGTTCTTATCCTCTTCACGAAGTTAACTGAGTTAGCAGAAATCGGGCGTCAATGTCAAGTTTCTTGTTCATACGCGGAGAAAATAGTGGATTCGCCGGCATGCGGTACGGGTTGTTACACGCGTGGGGAAAGGAGGCTCGAGAACATGCGGAGTCCCCGTACCATACCGGAAGTTTTTTGGGGAGAAGAATCGTTGCGACGTCGCTCGCTCGTTTGAGGGTTGCGAAGGAATCGCTCAGTGGTTAGTCTGTACCTTAACATTAGGTTGAATCACTGCCGGCCTCATGCCGCGGACGTAATCACCAATCCTTCGAAAGGAACAGGAAATGATGAATGAGACGATTCGGGAGGCCTTCAACAAGCAGATCAATGCCGAACTCTATTCTTCGTACCTCTATTTGTCCATGTCGGCGTATTTTGAGTCGATCAACCTGGCCGGTTTTGCCCAATGGATGAGATGTCAGGCCCAGGAGGAAATCCTCCACGCAATGAAATTCTATGATTACGTACATGAACGGGGAGGGACCGTGGCACTCACCGCAATCGACGGGCCCCCGACCTCCTGGGATTCCCCGCTGAACGCGTTTGAGGAGGCGTACAGGCATGAGCGGAAGGTCACAGAAATGATAAATGACCTGGTGGACCTCGCGATAGTGGAACGCGACCATGCGTCCAATAATTTTCTCCAGTGGTTCGTGGCGGAGCAGGTGGAGGAGGAAGATTCTGCAGACAAGGTGGTGCAGAGCTTGAAACTCGCGGGACATCAGGGCGGCGGATTGTTCATGATCGATCGGGAATTGGGTACACGCGTGTTCACGCTGCCCACGGCCGATACCGCGGAGTAGATGCGATCCGCCACGGCAGGTACGGAACTCGCGGACAACTTCCGATCAACCGGGTCCCGTGCCCCGGTCAACCGGGAACCGAAGGTTCGACCCGTTTACCAATACCAAGGAGGAGGAAATGGCTCAGGGAACCGAAACTTCCATGAAGATGTTGGCGGCGGCTCTTGAAAAGGAAGAACAGGGGAGAGATTTTTACGCGGCCGCGGTTTCCAAGTGCGGCAATGATCTGGGAAAACAGATGTTTCGGATGCTCATGGCCGACGAGGGGATACACATCAAGAGAATCAAGGATATCTACGCGGCATTGCAGGGCGGTGTCGGTTGGACCGACCAGTGGAAGGTCCACAAGGGGGAGGTTGAGGACCTCCGAAAGCTTTTCGCAGAGCGAATCGAAAAGCTTGGTCCCAAAGTTACCGCGAATGCGGGCGATATCGAGGCCCTCGAGATCGGCATCGAAATGGAACAGGGGGCGATCAAGTTTTATGAGGACCACCTCGAAAAGGCCGCCGACCCGCTGGAGCGCGAGTTCATCTCCGCGATGGTGGGTGAGGAACGGGGACACTATACCGCCCTGAAAGATCTGACCCACTTCTTTAAGAGTCCCGACACATGGTTCATCGAGAAGGAGCATCACGTCCTGGACGGTGCCTGATGCCGTGTCGGACGCATTTCAATTGATTTGTTCGTGAGAAAAACCCGGAGGGGCGGACACATCGAGGGTGTCTCAGAATTCCGGCACGGGGAGAAATCACAGCAAGGTGCGGATTCATCTTCCCGACGCATAGCGTGACGCGTAGTTGCCTCCTTGCGACGGATAACAAGACGCCTGTGTAGGGGCGGGTTTTACACCCGCCAGCTCTTATCCGCTCCTATAAGGGCGGGTGTAAAACCCGCCCCTACCTCGCTGCGTACCGCATTTTGGGCTCGCAGTTGGGTTTTGAGACAGTTTCCGTCTCTCCGCCCCGCAATTCAGGAGATTAGTTGGTGAGGAGAATTTGGAGCTTTCTTGAAGCAAGACAGAGAAAAGTGGAATTCACGGTACACACGGCATGATGTGACGATTCCGGACCCGGATCCGTTCCTGACCGAAAATGCGTCGCTCCTGACCAAGGGCACGGCTTTGGATCTGGCCGCAGGCCTGGGCGCGAACGCGCTGTTTCTGGCACGATCGGGGTACGGTGTGGACGCGATCGACATAAGCTTTCCCGCGCTCTTGCGACTGAAAGCCGAGGCCGATCGTCTATCGCTGGATATACGACCGATCGTGGCCGATCTGGACACCTACCCTGTTCCAATTAATCGCTACGATCTGGTGGCGATATTTTACTTCTTCTCCCCGCCGATCATGTCCTCCATCCGGAACTGCATGAAGAGAGGCGGTCTCCTTGTCTGCTCGACCTACAATTACCGTCACACAAGCATAAAGCCGGGATTCACCAGGAAGTATCTCGTGCCTCGCGGCGGTCTGGCCCCCTACGTTCACGGATTGGATATCGTACTGAACGAGAACGAAGCGGGGGAAGCGGGAAATTTGTCTCGCCTCATCGCGCGGAAGAGGTAAGCGCCGGCGGGACACGGGCCCGCGCGTGCTTCCGGTGACGCAATGGAAAGGACGTCGATTCCCGGGCCGACTTGATGAGCAGGAATCTGGGGCCCCGGGCCGAGGGTCTTGACCCTGTCCGACGCTTCTGACATCAATGTGGTAAGGAACGCGACGGACAGGATCATGATAAGTCCTCTGGACGGAGTGAGAATAGCCCTTGGAGCGCTGAGAGTGAACGTTATGCGTTCGCTCCTCACGATGCTGGGCATCGTGATCGGCGTCGGCGCAGTGGTCGTCATGGTATCCGTCGGCGCCGGGGCCCGAGAACTGATCGGCGATCAGATTCGATCCATCGGGAGCAACCTGATTCTCGTAGTGCCCGGAGCAACGACCCAAGGCGGGGCACGCCTTGGAGCCGGATCGGTCCATACGCTCACCGTGTCGGACGCGATGGCGATCGAGCAGGAATGCCCCGCGGTGAAGCTCGCCGCACCGGTCTGGGGCAATATCGTCCAAGTGGTTTACGGCAATCGAAACTGGCGAACACGAGTTACGGGAACCTCGAATGCCTATTTCTCGGTGCGAGAGTGGAACCTTCGATTCGGGCGCACCTTCACGCCCGAGGAAGAGCAGCATGCAGCCAAAGTTGCCGTAGTGGGGAAGACGGTGCTGGATCACCTCATGGGTGACGCCTATCCTTTGGGCAAGGTGCTGAGGATTCAGAACGTACCGTTTACCATCGTCGGGGTTCTCGAAAGCAAAGGCCAGTCGCCCCGAGGCGACGACCAGGACGACACCATACTGATTCCTCTCAAGACCGCGCAATACCGATTGTTCGGCACCCCATTCCCGGGTGAAGTGCAGGCAATACTCATTCAGGCCACGCGGATCTCTCTCATTGGTGAAGCCGAAAAGCAGATAGACAAGCTCTTGACCGAGAGGCATAAGATCAGAGGGAGCGACGAGAAGGACTTTACCGTTCGCAATCTCACGGAGATTCTGGCATCCGCGCAAAAGTCTTTGAACATCATGACGACGCTTCTCGGCGCGATCGCGGCCATTTCTTTGTTGGTAGGCGGAATCGGGATCATGAACATCATGCTCGTCTCCGTGACGGAGCGGACCCGAGAGATCGGGATACGTATAGCCGTGGGTGCGCGCTCCGCGGACATCCTCTCTCAATTCCTCATTGAAGCAGTTGTCTTGTCGGTATTGGGCGGCCTGATGGGAATCATGTTGGGCATCGGCGGCGCCTACGTCTTCGCTCGAGCGACGAGCTGGCCTGCGTTGGTAAGTCCCGCGGCCATGCTCATTGCTCTGTTGTTCTCCGCGGGAGTCGGCGTGTTCTTCGGTTTCTATCCGGCTATGAAAGCCTCACGACTCCTTCCCATCGAGGCATTGAGACACGAGTAACTCAATCTCTTGCCGTCCTCCTCGTCACCTCTCCCCTCCCTCAAGCCCGTCGAAACGTTACGTAATACAACGGCATGCTTGCGTTGTCGGAATCCGGTCATAAATTGTGTCACAGGAGGCAAGACTTCTCGATTCACGTACCCGATCGCAATGTTCTCAAGAAATCAAGACGGCCGGAATGCGCCAAAAGATTGTACCGTGGATCGCCGAATTGCCGGTCATGTGGCCGACGTCACCATGAGGGACCCAACCATTGGGTCGTCAGGAGCAACAACAATGGAAAAAACCGTTGATCGAAAAGAGTCCGCCCAGGGAGACGGTCCCTTTTCTCGGGAACGAACCGGAAACCGGCTCCTCAATGAGAAGAGCCCCTATTTGCTCCAGCATGCGTACAATCCGGTGGACTGGTATCCATGGGGGCCGGAGGCATTCGAGAAGGCTCGGACAGAGCAGAAGCCGATATTTCTGTCAATCGGTTATTCCACCTGTCACTGGTGCCATGTCATGGAGCACGAATCCTTCGAGAACGAAGAAACCGCGGCATTGATGAACGGCACGTTCGTTTCCATCAAGGTCGACAGGGAAGAGCGACCGGACTTGGATCATCTGTACATGTCCGTCGCACAAATGATGACCGGCAGGGGAGGGTGGCCGCTGAACGTCATCATGACCCCGGACAAGCGGCCGTTCTTTGCCGGCACGTACTTTCCCAAAGAAAGCCGTTTTGGAAGGATCGGTATGGACGACCTCTGCAATCGGATCGCCGAATTGTGGAGTACGCGGCGAGACGAGGTACTTCAGTCCGCGGGCAAAATTGTTTCCGCGATCAGGCAAGTGCCGGACGAGCAACCGGGAGAAGCGCCGGACAAGTCCGTCTTGGAGAGCGCGTTCCGTCAGCTTTCTCAACGGTTTGACCCTCGCCGGGGAGGATTCGGCGAGGCTCCGAAATTCCCCACGCCGCACAACATGTTGTTCCTGCTCCGCTATTGGAAACGAACCGGTGATTCGAGTGCGCTCCATATGGTTGAAAAGACGTTGGAAGCCCTGCGTCGTGGCGGTGTCTACGACCACGTGGGATTCGGTTTTCATCGATACTCGACGGATGCGGAGTGGCTCGTACCGCACTTCGAGAAGATGCTCTACGATCAGGCCATGTTGGCAACGGCTTACCTGGAGGCCTATCAGGCAACGGGGAACGACCTGTATGGGCGAACCGCGGATGAAATTTTTACCTATGTACTGCGCGACATGACGTCGCCTCAAGGCGGGTTCTACTCCGCGGAAGATGCGGACAGCGAAGGGGAGGAAGGCAAGTTTTACGTCTGGACTCTTGAGGAAGTCCGTCGCATCCTGGATGACGAAGAAGCCGAAGCGGTAACGGAAGCGTTTAGTCTCACCGCCGACGGAAATTTCCGGGAAGAAGCCACGGGGCGAATTACGGGCGCCAACATTCCGCACATGAGAAAGTCGCTCGATCAGGTCGCGCGGACATTGGACATTCCCGTGGAACATGCGCGCGACCTCGTGGAACGAGCGCGGCGGAAGCTCTTCGAAGCGAGGGAGAAGAGAATTCATCCCCACAAGGACGACAAGATTCTCACCGACTGGAACGGCTTGATGATCGCGGCACTGGCAAAGGGCGCTCGAGTCTTGGGTAAGCCCGAATATGCCCGCGCCGCGGCCCAGGCGGCGGACTTTATTTTGGGAACCTTGCGAAGCGGCGACGGCAGGCTCCTGCATCGCTACCGTGACGGAGAAGCGGGGCTTCCTGCGCACGTAGACGACTATGCGTTCTTTATCTGGGGACTCCTGGAATTGTACGAGGCCTCCTTCGAGGTAAAGTACCTGAAGACCGCTTTGGACCTCA
>JAVHLK010000175.1 GCA_031082285.1 Desulfomonilaceae bacterium | reverse complement strand
ATGCAAAGCTGGAAGTACATGCTCAACCGACGAATCTATTACAGGGCAGAGGCAATGTCATAAATTGTCAGCGGGTTCCGCATCATTCCTTGAGTCATTGTACTTATCGTGAAGCGATCTTTTCTTGGACTTCCGATGGTGCCGGGTGAGAAACACCTAGAGGAGAGTCAACGTGGGGTATTGGAGTGAGGCAGGACAGAAAAACCAAACAATTAGGTTGCATTAGCAGCCCCTCATCCCCGGTTTTCCGGGAAATCACACAGAAAAGGAGTACGTATCATGGTAGAGCCGACAAAACCGTCTGATCCTCTAGTTTGGGTCAAAGACAAAGAAGGGAATGAGTTCATCTGTCACCTCAGCCAGTTGAAGGATCCCAAGACGGCCAGCAAGGAAGAACTGGCCAAGTGCGTTGATTCAGGTTCCGCTGCTTACGATCCCGGGAACTGATTTCAAGGTCTTCAACAGAGTCAGATGATTTTTAGCAACTGATCAGGGAGGCATAAATCAATAATCAGCCTCCCTGAACCTTTATTTTTGGGCTGGAAATTTCGGACTCGCAATGCAATTGTTCGGGGGATAGCAATGAAACAAGACGAAAAAGAAGAAGAATTATCAGAGAAAAACGATCCAGAGAGGCCGGTCGACGAAAGTCCTGAAGACGCCTTTAAGAAAGCTTCCGAGATAGAGCATATCGACGACGGTCAGTTGCCGCAGAGCATCAAAGATCTCTTCAAGACTTAGGAGTATGGACACTCGCGGACATCCGATATGATGGTCGGGGCCAAGACGGTTTTCACTACAAGGAGGATCAGAAGATGGCAACACTTAAGACAGGCGATCACGCACCCTCTTTAAGGTTGGTGGACCAAGACGGGAAGGAAGTGAAGCTTTCCGATTTCAAAGGGAAAAAGCTGCTTTTATACTTCTATCCGAAGGCCGACACCTCTGGGTGCACGAAGCAGGCGTGCAGTATACGTGACGCGGATCCGGATTTTTCGGACTTGGGGGTTGCAGCCGTAGGCATAAGCCCGGACAAGCCGGCCAAGCTGAAGAAGTTCGATGAAAAACACGGGCTCGGCTTTGTTCTTCTTTCCGATCCCGACAACTCGACGGCAAAGGCGTATGGAGCGTGGGGTGAAAAGAAAATGTACGGGAAGACGTACGAAGGGATCATCAGGTCGTCCTTCCTCATCGACGAAAGCGGTACCGTCGTTGAAGCCTGGTACAACGTCAAACCGCTCGACACCGTGCCGAAAGCACGTGAGGCATTGGACCGCATGAAGGATTAGAGTACTGTGTGAACTCCTTTGCGTCCGCATTGGATAATGGGGGCCGGGAAGACTGTAGATCCCCGAATTCACTCTCCGGCCAATGGACGACGACAAGGGCCTTTGCTCTCGGCTGGATTTTGCAGAGGAATTCCGGTATGGTGTCGTGAATGCGACCGTCGGCGATTGTGGCGGGAACGCAAGCCAATCGAATTACAGCAAACTTCTCGGGACGTCGAGCTAAGAGCAATTGACCGAAGTTCGTTTTCCATATCAATGTCTAAGACTATATACCGTGCCGTCGCCAAGCATATGTGGTGTCCCGGAACCCTGATGAGGTCTTCGGTGTATCGGTATCCCAAAGAACCGGACAAGAAAAGACGCGTAAGAGGTGTTCATGAATTTAGCCCAAAAGGCTCTGGCAGGAAGAAACCCGCAAAGAGGGCTGTGTGGTATTTGCCCGGCCGGATGCTGGGTCGAGATTCTTTTCGATTCCATCGGCAACATTGCAGAAGTCCGCGCAGATTCCCAATCTGAATTCGGAATGATATGCAAATTGGGCGCTCATTCGCCTGAAATCGTTTACTCTCCGGACCGCGTTCTGTTCCCCTTGAGGCGTAAGGGCGCCAAGGGTAATCACGATTTCGAGCGGGTGAGTTGGGAAGAAGCCTATGAAATCATCGTGGACAGGCTTGAAACCATTAAGAGCGAATCCGGTCCTGAGGCCACTGCAATATATACGGGCCGAGGCAGCTTTGAGTTGGCTAAGTGCGACGTCTTTCAACCACAGGGAGTAGCGGTTTCTTCCGCCTCCAGCCTCCTATTCCCTTTCGGGTCTCCAAACACACTTGGCGTGGGTGCGCTCTGTTACGTGTCCTTCGCCATGATCGCGCCACATGTGACAATGGGCGGTATGCTCATCAACATGTTCTCGGACATCGAGAACGCGGAACTTGTCGTCGTGTGGGGCGCGAATCCTGCCACGGATTGCCCTCCCCTGGATTTCTCCAGGATCACTAAGGCTCGAGAGCGGGGGGCTCACGTGGTAGTCATCGACCCTCGGAGAACGGGAACGGCCCGCTACGCAGACGCCGAATGGATTCCGATACGGCCGGGAACGGACGGAGCCCTCGCGCTCGGACTGTGTCAGGTACTGATCGAGGAGGAGCTTTATGATGAGCCTTTCGTTCGGAATTGGACGGTGGGCTTTGACGAATTCGCCAGGTATGTGCAGCATTTCAGACCGGAAGTCGTTGAAGGTATTACCGGCGTCAGCGCTGAATGTGTCCGTTCTCTGGCGAGGAGGATCGCACGATCTCAGGGCGTCTCACCGGTGATGTACAGTGGTCTGGAATACAGTGATAGCGGTGTGCAGGCCATTCGGGCTACTTTTGTGCTGTGGGCATTGGCGGGCGGGTTGGACGTTCCCGGTGGACGTTGTTTTTCCATGAGAGGCAACGCTTTTCCGATGAATCGCGAGAGGCATATACCGAATCCGAACGTGCGTAAAGCACTCGGGAGAGATCGCTTCCCGGTCTACAGCCATTATCGCGGCGAATCCCATGCGATTTGCCTTCCAGAGAGTGTGATTCACGGGGAGCCGTATCGCATTCGGAGTCTGATAATTGTGGGCGGGTCCCTGATAACCTCTTGGCCTCAGCCGGCTGTGTGGCGTCAAACGCTCGGCTCTTTGGATTTTCTCGTGTGTATCGATAGGTTTCTTACCGCAGATGCAGCGTACGCGGATATCGTGCTGCCGGCTACCACGTACTATGAAATCGAATCGTACATGACGTACGGTTCCATATTTCGCCACAGAGAGAAGGTCATCGAACCTATCGGCGAATCAAGACGCGGTTTCCGCATTCTCACGGAGATTGCCTCCAGACTGGGGTACGGCCGGCTATATCCGCAGACGGAGGAAGAGTTGATCCGTCATGCACTAAAACCCTCTGGTTTCAGGATGGATGATCTGATGGCGGCGGGCGGCGTCCTTCAGATGCCGACGGAACTGATGCAGTACAAGAAATGGGAGAAAGGCCTTCTCCGGTCTGATGGACAGCCCGGATTCGATACTCCGACGGGGAAGTTCGAGATTGCGTCGACAATCCTTCGGGAACACGGGTACGATCCCCTGCCCGTTTACACTGAACCGAAAGAAGGACCGCTTTCACAGCCGGAAACTGCGAGAGAGTTCCCCCTCGTTTTCACTTCAGGTTCTCGGGTTACGACGGACTTCCGCTCGCAGTTTCACGGGATCCCGGGACTTCTCAAAGAACGACCGGAACCAACCGTCATGATAAATGTGGATGACGCCGAATCCAGGGGAATCCTGGACGGCGATCTCGTGCATGTCCTTACGGCTCGAGGAAAGGTCAAGTTTCGAGCCAGAGTATCCGACGGCATAATGGCCGGCGTCGTCGACGCGGATATGGGAGGCGGAGGCCCTGTGGGCCCTCCTGCTTGGCGAGAATGCAATGTCAACGAGTTGACGCATCTGGAGCACTATGATCCGATCTCCGGCTTCCCCGTTTACAAGTGCCTCCTCTGCGAGGTGACAAAGGTCGAGGATGGAGACGGCAGAAAAGTCCTTGACTCAACTCAAGATGCTTTTGGAGCAGGCGGGGACTTGTCGAAAGCAGAGGCGCAACCCAAACCCTCCCGGGTCTACCTCGATCACAACGCTACGACGCCCCTTGAAGAAGATGTCGCACGGGTCTTGGCTCACCACAACGAAAAGATCTATGGCAACTCGTCAAGCATTCATGAACCAGGCAATGAAGCTCGTTTTGTCATTGAATCGGCGCGTCGGAAAGTCGCGCAACTTCTCAATTGCACTGCGCGACGGATCGTGTTCACCGGAGGTGGCTCTGAGGCCGACAATCTGGCAGTTAAGGGAGCGGCGTTTGCCAACCGGTCCAAGGGGTCGCATATTATAACCAGCACGATAGAGCATCCAGCGGTTCTGGGAGCATGCGATTGGCTCGAAAAGAATGGCTTTTCCCTATCGTACGTGAGTGTCGACCGGCAGGGTCTCGTGGATCCGGACGACGTGGCGGCTGCAATCAGGTCCGACACGATTGTCGTGAGTATCATGATGGCCAACAACGAGACCGGTGCGATTCAACCGATACGTGAGATTGCACAGATCACGAACGATAGAAATGTGATTCTTCATACCGACGCTGTTCAGGCCGTAGGCAAAGTCTCGGTCGACGTCATGGAGCTTGGAGTGGATCTGTTGACCTTGTCGGGACACAAGCTTCACGGTCCTAAAGGAGTGGGTGCGCTGTACGTACGAAAAGGCGTGAATCTGGAGCCCCTGGTCCATGGAGGAAAGCAAGAGGGCGGCCTTCGAGCAGGTACGGAGAACGTACCCGGAATTGCCGGCCTAGGAAAGGCTGCCGAGATTGCTGAGAGAAAACTTAAGGATATGGAACGTGTGGGAAGTCTCAGGGATAAGCTGGAAAAGGGTATCCGATTGCTGGTGCCGGGGGCGATACGTAACGGCCCAGAGGTACGTCGCCTTCCCAACACGCTGAATATCACCATGCCGAATATGAGAGGCGAATCCGTCGTCCTTGCGATGGATCAAAGGGGCATTGCACTCTCTTCAGGGTCGGCGTGCCGGGCGGGTTCCCCTGACCCCTCACATGCGCTTACGGCCATGGGTCTTTCCGACGAAGATGCACACTGTTCGCTCAGGTTCTCTTTGGGCCATGGCAATTCGGATGCGGATATAGACCGAACAATTCAGGCTCTTAAGATGATCACGGAGGATACGGCTGTAGGCATCCGGTTCGTCCCTTGCCGGTAGAACCTCTTAGAGAATCGATGCTGAGACAACAGAACCTGAAAGAGTTATCCCGAGAAAAAGTAGTCGATGTACCCGGCTGCCATATTGTTCAAGGAGTTGAATACCAATGCCGAGGACAGCGCTGACCCAAAGTGTGGAATTTATGGATTGTTGGACGGACGGAATATCCAACCAATTAGCTCGAGACGTATTTGTTGGCTTGACGTCGAAACAGAAGACCATACCGAGCAAGTACTTTTATGATTCGCGCGGATCGAAACTGTTTGAAGAAATTTGCCGCCTCCCGGAGTACTACGTCACCCGTGTCGAAATGGCTTTGTTGAAAGACAGGGCCCACCGCATCATGAGGTACTTCCACCAAGGCGATCTTGTTGAGCTGGGCTCCGGAGCAAACTGGAAAATCAGAATGTTGATCGATGCTCTTGATGAGAAGGCTCGAGTTCGCACCAGGTACGTCCCCGTAGACGTCAGCGAGACGGCGATATTGGAGTCCGTCAACGAGCTCGTCGACCTCTATCCTGAACTGAGCGTTATGATAGTGGTGGCGGATTTCACCCGAGATCTTCGTCGGCTCCCCAACGATGGCCCCAAACTCATGCTCTTTCTGGGCAGCACCATTGGAAACATGAACACTGAAGAGAGCGTGAGCTTCCTGACCTCGGTCGCCCAATGCCTGGTACCTGGGGATCGATTCCTGCTGGGCTTGGATATGGTGAAACCCCCTAAGATTCTTGAGGCTGCCTATGACGATGCGAAAGGGATCACTGCCGATTTCAATCGAAACATGCTCCACGTCGTGAATCGAGAGCTTGACGCAAACTTCAGTCCCGACCATTTCGATCACCTTGCATTCTTCAACGAGGAAGAGGAACAGGTGGAAATGCACTTGAAGGCAAACCGTCGGATGCGCGTAGATATTTCGGATATCGATTTGACGGCGACTTTTGAAAAAGGTGAGACCATTCTTACTGAGATTTCTCGAAAGTTCACAAGAGAATCCGCACAAAGTATGATTGAGCAGTCCGGATTAGAAGTTGCACAGTGGCACCAAGACCCGAAAGGGTGGTTTGCTCTTGCAGATCTTTGCCGAGCGGATTGATGTGCCGCGCGGTACGAGATTCTTGGAGAGCACCGCGAAAGTCTCTGATTCCGGCAACAACTTGGGACTCTCAACGTGTTTATTTACTTAAGACACCGAGCGAGAGCGTAACTGCAACAACGAGTTTGCAGAAAAGACGCGATGAACCATATTTGTCGGCATCTTGATGGATGGTATTCCGAATGTACGACGTGTAACAGGTATGAGCCGTCAGATTGCCGTGACCTGGACCGTAAGCGCCTACACGAAAAGTCGGCAACGAGAGAAAGGAACATGAAATGAAATGTCAATCCGATTACGATGATGAGAATCAGGTTGCCTTGAGACAGGCGGATGAGTGTGTGGAACCATGGTGGGAGCCGGAGAGTCGTGCCGCTGATGAAGGCGCAACTGAGTTCGAAAACAAAGATGACCTGCTTGGAACTGCAGAGAAGGAGGCTCTGAGACGTGGCCTGCTGAAGCAGGACGAAACCGGTGATTTGTGCGTATCTTGCTCGGAGGGAGATGAATAAGGAATCTGCGGCTAAGCGATCGAACGATCTCTTGGCGATCCATGTGGCAACCGGATTCCGGCATACACCGGAATGACGAATCGAAAAGCCGGTGCTGAAAGTTCCATATTTGCGCCTACGCCGCCCCAAACGGATGTGCTCCATTCAGGACACCTTTGCACGAAACCGGAAGGGCCTGCATTGCCCGGCCCTCGGAGCGGTTCCGCTTCTTACCGGGATCTGCTACAGTGTCGGCCCTTGAATACTGCGGACACCTTCACGTTTGTCATTGCCGTAGGGGT
>JAVHLK010000174.1 GCA_031082285.1 Desulfomonilaceae bacterium | reverse complement strand
GAGATTGCTTTCCCGCGTTCTGCGCGGGACTGCGCTCCTCGCAATGACAGGAGCGGTCGGTCGGAGCGTTGAGAAACCGGGTTACGATCACCGCGAAATTCAATGCGCGTCACTATAGGAGAAGATGGTCGTATGACGAACAACAGAGTTGAGTCCGTGGACTTCCGACCGATAGACTCACCTCACTCCATCCGACGCCGACTCCAATAATCCGGGCGGCGTTTCCCGTGCGCCACCGCCACGATCCAGATAGCGTCCTTCAGATCTCTGTAGAATATGACGTACGGAAAACCTTGCACCACGTAGCATCGAAACCGGGTTGCCTTGTAGGAGGCTCCAAGCTGAGGATTTTCTTGAATCATTCTCAAAGACCGCTCGACCGCACCGAGCAAATCCATCCCAAGCCCGGACTTCTGTTGTTCGTAGAAGGCAATTGCCTTGTCCAGTTCCTCCCTGGCCGAGCTGTGAACGATGACGGGCTTCAAGAATACTTCTCTCGCAATTCGACGAACACCTTCTCCGCTGGTTCGCCAAAGACCGTTCCTGTTTCGATTTCATCCATTCGTCGGGCGAGCTCCGCATCCCAGGCAGACTCCGTGCCGGCGTCCGCTCCTTCCTCCAAAGAACGGAGCAAGAAGTGGGCAAGTTCTGCGCGTTCCCTCGCAGAAAGCTGGGAAAGTCGTGTCTTCAGTTCATCGGTGACTTCCGTCATGTCTTGCGATCTCCTTGATACGTCGGGTTTTACTCTGATTCTCAATCATACCATAATTCCGTAATTCCGATTGAAAATGGGGACATTCCTCTTTCTTGCTGTTCCGACACACTCTGCGGTCAGGTGAGCCCATGTCGAGACCCGCCCGACCTTCGTCAACGAGATCTGTTACCCTGTGTCAAACCTCGGCGCCGCCGGCCGAGAAGTCTTCCTCAGGAATTCACCCCTGGGCCTCGCGGCGGCCAAGAATGGACCCTAAAAAACAGCGTGTCCCCTTTTCCCTCGCCTTGAGAAACAATGCTTGACGAAGGCCGATGAACCGGTTCACACTATATGACCGGGATGTGTCCGGGGAAAACGGGATTATTGTGAAGCGGAGAGACAATGCGTACGAGGATTCTTGTCGCGATTGCGGCAGGATTGCTGATCAGCGGCGGTCTGTATTCCGTCTTTTCTCGCAGTCAACCACGAGGGACATCTTTTCGTACCGCGCTCGTTGAACGCGGTCCCATGGTAAGCGAAGTCTCCTGTACCGGGACCGTCAATCCCGTCATGACCGTAAAGGTGGGTGCGGAGGTCACCGGCAAGATAAAGGAGCTCTTCGCCGACTTCAATTCCGAGGTGGCCGAGGGCCAATTGATTGCTCGGATCGACCCTGAGCCTTTTGAGGCCCGGGTAACCCAGTCACGGGCAGACCTCAATGTCGCCATCGCCAACGTCGAGATACGCAGAGCGGCCGTGGAACGCGCGCGGGCTGAGCTGGAAAACACGCGATCCGATCTCGTGGCTGCTGCCGCGCAGACGGAAAAGGCACGAGTCGCCGCGTCGGACGCGAAGCGCGAGCTGACGAGGATGCGGTCCTTGCACGACAGTCAGGCAATTCCAGTGCGACGGTTCGAACAGACCGAGGCTGCCCACGATCAGGCCGTCGCAAGCCTCAACTCGGCCCGGGCCCAGGAGGCTTCCCAGGTCAGTGCCGTCAGGACCCGCGAAGCCCTGATAAAAATGGAAGTGGCCCAGATCAAGCACGCTCAGGCCCAAGTGGAGCATCGCAAGGCAGCACTCAATGACGCAACCATAGAGCTTGCCCATACGTCCATCCATTCACCGGTGCGCGGGGTGGTGGTCTCACGAGAGGTCGATGTGGGCGAGACCGTGGTGGCTCGGTTGCAGGCGCCCCTGCTCTTCACCATTGCACGGGATCCGCGAAAGATGCAGGTGGAAACGCGGGTGGATGAAGCCGACATCGGTCGGATCCGCGTGGGGCAGTCGGCCGTTTTCACGGTGGATACGTTTGCCGGAAGGAAATTCCCGGGAGTGGTGGATCAGATCCGCAAAGCTCCCCATCTGGTCCAAAATGTGGTGACCTACACCGTCATCGTGTTGACGGACAACCAGGATATGGCCCTGCTGCCGGGCATGACGGCAAACGTGCGAATCGTAGTGAAGCAAAGCGCAAACGCCGTAAAGGTGCCGAACGCTGCGTTGCGCTTTCGGCCTCGTGATGCCGGCACGGAAGCGGTCTCGGGACGGGCCTCGACGTCCGACCCCGGCAATGAGGGCTCTCCGGAGGACCGGCTGAAGAGAGTCGTTGAAACCCTCGATATGGACAAGGACCAGCAGGCCAAGGTATGGGCCATGTACCGGGAAGCGCGGGAACGCGTCATGGGACTCATGGCGCAGGGATCCAAACCTGACGTGATCAACGAAGCTCGCCTGGCGGAACGACGGCGAATTGAGAAGGGCATAGAGGCAATGCTCACCGAGGATCAGAAAGGCGTGTATCGCACGCTTTCGAACAGGCGAGAGAGCATGGAGAACAAACCGGGCCGCGTCTGGGTGACGGATGCCGGGGGCCGGCCCGTCCCGGTTGACATCACCGTGGGAATGACCGACGGCGCCTTTACCGAGGTTGTGGCCGGCGATCTGAAAGATGGACGTCACGTCATCGTGGGAATGGAGCGTCCCACGTCCTCGGACCGGGGGCTGCGATTCTGACATGACGGAGGTCTTGATCCACGCTCGGGATCTGTCTAAAGAATACCGCGTCGGCGATCACGTGGTACACGCGGTGCGCAACGTCTCCGTGTCAATGGATCGAGGAGAATTCACGGCGGTCATGGGGCCGTCGGGTTCGGGCAAGTCCACCCTGATGAACCTGTTGGGCTGCCTCGACACCCCAACAGGTGGCACGTACATCCTCGACGGACAGGACATTGCGTCGCTCACCCCGCGCGATCTCGCGCGGCTGCGCACCCGCAAAATCGGTTTCGTGTTCCAGAATTTCAATCTCTTGCCCCGCACCTCCGCGCTGGAAAACGTGGAACTGCCGTTGAAGTACTCAAGAAGTCCGCGGAAGGAACGTAGAGATCTGGCCCTCCATACGTTGGAATCCGTGGGATTGGCGGACCGGTGGCACCACCTGCCGACGCAGCTCTCCGGAGGACAACTTCAGAGGGTGGCCATTGCCCGGGCCTTGGTCAATTCTCCCGCGCTCATCCTCGCGGACGAGCCGACCGGCGCATTGGACACGAGGACCGGTCTTGAAATCATGGGCTTGTTTCAGAGGCTGAACCGGGACGGGATCACCATCGTGCTCGTGACCCATGAGCCGGAGATTGCGAACTTTGCACGGCGAATCCTTCGCTTCCGTGACGGGAGACTCGCGGGGGATCGCATGGTGACCAACGTGGGAAACGCGGAAGCCATGGCGGCTCTGATGCCTCCGGAAGAAGAGGAAGACTGATGGACACCCTGGACTCCCTTCTCACCGCGCTCTCGGCCCTGCGCATGAACTTGTTGAGAAGCGTGCTCACCACCTTGGGCATCATCATCGGCGTGGCCGCGGTGATCATCATGATATCCGTAGGCGCCGGAGCTCAGGCGAGGATGGACGAGGTGATCGGAAGCCTGGGGTCGAATCTCCTGTTGATCGTCCCGGGAACCGGCACCACCGACGGAGTCCGCCTCGGTACGGGGACGGTTCCGTCGCTCACTGAAGACGACGCGGAGGCCATCGCGAACGAGATCGACACGGTTCGTATCTCCGCACCCGCGGTAAGGGGCGGTGCTCAACTCGTCATGGGGAACGTCAACTGGGGTACCATGGTGTTCGGGATTACGCCCGAGGGGCTCGATGCCCGTGAATGGAAGATCGCGGAAGGTCGCGGTCTTACCGATGCCGATGTGGCGGCGTCGGCAAAAGTGGCGCTTCTCGGCACGACCGTAGTGGAGCAGCTCTGCCCCGGACAAAGCCCGGTGGGGATGGAGATCCGCATCGAAAGAGTCCCGTTTCAGGTCGTCGGAGTGCTGGCGAGCAAGGGCCAGACGCCCGTCGGAACCGATCAGGACGACGCGGTATTCGTTCCCCTCACCACGGCCAAGAAAAGATTGCTGGGCGGACAGGAACTGGGCGGAAAAGTGGTCAGCCTGATCGTTGTCAAGATTCATGATTGGGCTTCGGTCACCGAGACGGTGAGGCATGTACGGTCGCTTCTCCGCCAACGACATCGCCTCCAATCCCATGACGCGGACGACTTCTCCATACGCAATCTCGCGGAGTTCCTCCAGGCACGTGCCCAATCCGCGCGTACCATGTCGGCATTGCTTGCGGTGGTGGCATCGGTCTCGCTGATGGTGGGCGGAATCGGCATTATGAACATCATGTTGGTCTCCGTTACCGAGCGCACCCGGGAGATCGGCCTGCGCATGGCCGTCGGCGCGGAAAGAACGGACATCCTCAAGCAATTCCTGATCGAATCCACCGCGCTCTCTGTTCTCGGGGGAATTATCGGCATTATGTTGGGGCTGGCGGGAGCGACCGCCATCGCGTCCCTGGGGAAATGGCCCATCGTGATCAAGATCGAGTCAATACTCCTGTCCTTTGGATTCTCCGCAATGGTGGGGGTCTTCTTCGGGTTCTATCCCGCGCGGAAGGCTTCACTGCTCAATCCCATCGAGGCCCTGCGGTACGAATAGCTCGGGTTTGCAAGACAAACGGAGTTCATAATACGTAGCCGAACTTATGAAATCCTGCACTACGTATCACGTCTGGTCCTCAGGAGCAGGAATGCCTTGATCCTGGCTCGTACGGGCTCGTTGTGTCTCAGGAATTCGTACACGAGCCAGAGGGAAAAGAGAAGACCCGCACCGACCAACGCACGATAGTACCACGTCTCTGTGGCCGGCAAAGACAAGGTCAAGAAGACGATGACCGACGCGGACACAAGAACATATCTCGCACCGGAATTGAGAGTCTCGGCCTTAGCCTTGAATTCCTTCTTGACGAGCCATTCGACCCACAAGTTGGAAGCGATGCTCAGACTCATCACCACGTACGCACAGACAAAGAACCGGTCCGCCAATGTCAGATACCCCACATTCGGCAACGCGCCTGCTCTGGACATGTGAAACACAATGGTGCTCAACAGGGAGGTCATGACCAACGTGATCCGGACGCCGAAGTGTTCCATGGGCACCCAGAACACGGCAAGGCAAATGCCGATCAACACGAATAGAGGCAGAAACATTTTCAAGAGGTACGGAAAAGGATTCCTCGCCACGCCGAACGTCACCTGGTACACGGAATATTCGTAGTCCCTCCCGCCGACGGTCTTCCGATTCGGATCGCCGAAACTCGCATTGAGAGGAAGTGTGCCTGAAGCATGTTCGGGTCGCCCCACATGATGATACTCACCGGGGAATATCTTGAACCGATCCGCGGCAAAGTGCACGTCGTCGTCCACCGCCAAGAGGATACGGCTCGCTCCGTGAGGTGAAAGTGAGAGAGTCAAGTTCAACCATTGTGAGTCGAACGGATAGTTCCTGAGATCGTATAGGTCGAGGAACGTACCTTTGATTCTGAACCCCTGATACTTCACGTCGTCACACGATCGTTGCGCCAAAGGTACAAGCTGATCGTCGGCCGTGTGAAGCGCGTTCCAAAAGAAGATCGTATTGGCGTCCAACACCAGTTCATCCGGCTTCATCCATTTGAACCAGAGGAAGAACTCCGCGTCAAAGGTCTGGCGCAACAAATCGACATTGTCGATCCTGTACAGGTTGATCCCCGTATAGACAACATACCGGGGCCTCAGAAGCTCTCCTTCCACCGGAATGGTTCGCGTGCCGAAACTGTCCCGAGCACGTTCATCTTCGGTGTCCGGACACCCTTCGACTCCAGGGGGACGATCTCTCACCAACTGCAGATAGGCCGGTTGAAACTTGGTCCCCTTCAGCCAGCCGAAAAGCACGGGTCTCGGAATGTTCCCGTCTTTGTCGAAGTAGAGCTTGCCCGTGATGCCTTCGACTGCATCGCTCGGGTTGTTGAGAGTGCTCAAATAGGTGAAGATTTCCTCACGGAGTTCCGATACGGACTGCTTCTCTTTTGCAAGTCCCGCCATGATTCCCCGTGTGACGAGCAATGCCGCATCGACGAATAGTGCCTGAAACGGCGCTATTTCCATACTGGACGCGTAGTGAGGTTCACCGGGGGGTATTACGGGTGCGTCTTCCCCGGAAAAACGCTTCTCGTAGTCTCGCTTGAACTCAAATGCCCTGAGCGGGGCAAGCTCATAGAAAAACGGACTTGCCGCCATGAGCCTCGGTTCCGACAATTTGAGACGCCCAACCTCTTTGTCAACGGCTCGGGCAAAGTCGGACCAAAGAAGATTGTCCGCGCCGATAATGGGTATTTCGGTGTTTCTTGATCTGATCGCCCGAAAGAGATTCAGAGCAGTGTCCTTGGCGGTGAAAAGAACCACCGCGTCGGCCGAATCCAACTGTGAGATCAATCCACCCGCGGCCTTGATTTCATCATCGGGAGATTCCCCCTGCACCTCGATTTCGGCCATGGGTTGAACCCCCATGGATGCGGATTGCTCCTTGAAACTGTTCAGTAAACCGAGCCCGTACACGGTGCGCTCGTAAGCAATCACTACCTTGGTCCGTTCGAGAATCTTGTACACATATGCCGCGATAACCGATCCTTGCCATCGATCGTCAAAAGTCAACCGGAACACCCTGTTCGAAACCGTGGCAATGTCTCTCTGGGTGGCCGTGGGCGTGATCATGACGACCTTGTGTCGGTCATAGATCTTCCCGGCCGCCAGGGCCGGAGCAGAGTACGTATGTCCGATGACGGCCACGCAATCGGACTCCACAAACTCTTTTGCGTTCTCGACCGCACATTCAACGTTCTTCGGAGGGCACTCCTTTGTTTGAAAAATCAGATTCGGCGGCGCGACGCCGAATTCCCGTTTCAATTCTTCTCCGAGTGTGCCGTCAAGCTGTTCTTTGAAAAGCGTGAGCGCTCGTTGCACCTCTTCGGCAAACCGAGTACCGCTCTTATCCTCCGAGGAGGGCAGAGCCAGACCTACACGATATTGTCCACAACTCTCGGTGCCGTGTGCGATCAACGCGAAAAGGATTACGATAATTGTCCACAATCGGTTAAGCATTCGCCTGTCCTTGCGTCAACGGGATCGGTCAACCGGGATTCCCTCTCCCCTGGAAAAGGCACGCAACCGGGATTCGTGACGGACCGGTCCGACGCCGTGTCCTTGAACAACAAATAGGCCCCCATGCGAATGGTAAGACTATACCATATCTCGCGGTGCTCTCATTTCCCTGGCGGGGGCATGCTTACCATTTACCTGAAAGTCTGCTTCCTTCTCGTTCCCAGGCTCTGCCCTGACCATGTCCCATAACTCTTGGCTGAGCACCGTG
>JAVHLK010000173.1 GCA_031082285.1 Desulfomonilaceae bacterium | reverse complement strand
GGACCCCGGCCTTCGCCGGGACGACGGGCATCTCGCGCGGAACGCGGGAGTCCCACGAAAGCGGTTTGAGGTTCGGCACATTCTTTCGTAGCCCGGGCCTCCGTGCCCGGAGAGCTCCGGTTCCAGTTCTCAGACTCGGCAGTGGAGCAGAATGTGTGACCGTATGTACGCTATGAAGTAAGGACCATAATGCCGGAACGAATCCGGCCGGAGATCTGCTCTGCAAGACCGGCTCACGAGTCAACCAAGAATCGGTGATGTGTCCCCCGACTTCCCGAATTCTACGACAATTATGGAAGCGTGAGAAGCGTGGTGACTCGCACGAAGAACACACTGACGTATGACGTCAGGCTCCGAGAACGAGAAGAAGGGGTGGAGCGACAATTGAAAAAGGCCTAAAACCAGGTTCGACCCCTATTCCTGCCAGAGACCAAAGTCACACCATCCGTAATCCTCACCGAAAACGGGAGATCATACGGATTTCATATAATAATTCTGAACAGGATAACGACGCTCTGTCCAGCCATCATGCGGTGCATTGCCCATTTCGGGCTGCTACAATACAAATGGGCCAAGACCAGACGTGACCCCCATGAGCAGGACTCTGTACGCGTCGAGCCGAGGGGAGTCAAGCTTGTCGGTGGAACTTCGTGAATCAGGGCTTGTCCAATTTATCATATTGATTAATTCAGTCGGATAGCCTATTCTCGGGTCATGGAGAAGCGCAAACCCCACTATGATCTTGACGAGGTGAAGGCAGTGGTGGCTGATCCAAAAATCAACCCTTTCACGGCAAACGCTCGGCGCGAAGGCACCGCGCTTGGTCTAAGGCCGCAGGAGATGCGGGAGATTATTCTATCTCTCTCCGCAACGGATTTCTACAAATCGATGACCACGTATCACGATAACAGGGTCTGGCAAGATGTGTATCATGCTGTGACTCAAGATGGAAAGGTTCGCTATATCAAAATCACAGGCTATACCGATGGACGTCCCCCTGTCATTTCGTTCAAGGAAAAATGAGGTTTAGTCATGCAATGTCCGGCATGTGGCTATCCGGAGATGGAAGAGCAAAACCGTGATGAGACGCTCTCTTACACCGACAGGTCTGTGACGGTCAAGAACCTGAAAGGTCATTTCTGTCCGAAGTGCGGCGAGGGCATATGGGATTCCGAAAGCAACGGGCGTCTCGATGAAGCTCAGACGGATTTGATTGAAGGTGTAAGAAATGAGGTCGGGGCCGAGGTCCGGCGCATCCGAAAGGTGTTGAAACTTACTCAAGCACAATTGGCTGCGGATCTTGGACTCGGGAAATTAGCCTTTTCTCGTTATGAGCAGGGCAAGACCCAGCCGGCGGTTGTATTGGTCAAGCTGCTAAAGTTGCTTGAGAGACATCCCGGCTTGTTGGAGGAATTGAGACAAACCGACATACCTCCTAAACGTGTTTCAACACTCATCCCCAGCCGGAAACAGGCGGCAGAGTAGTGCCGGCGGCACTGATCATCTCTTGAACCTGCGTCCATCCGTGAAATCCGTGGATTCGTGCCTTTGGGCCTCGTGGTGCTCATTGATTAGTCGACCCTGAATACGAATAGACCGCGCGTCTCAGGGAAGACCGGTCCTCAGGCGACATGAAATCACCGGCACGTGGAGGCAATCAATTTGCCGGCCCGCGCGTCCCAGTCGCCCGTTCAAGGTTGCCGGAGGGATCGTCGCCCGACTCCCGAGCCGAATACTCCCGGTGAGCCGACTCGAATTGAAACGCGTGCATCGAACGAGCACCACGCGGGGTGACATGGTGCGGGTACCTGAAGACCATACATAATGCCGGAATGAACCCGGCTGGAGATTTGTTCTGCAAGACCGGCTCACGAGTCAACCAAGAATCGGTCATGTATCCCCCGAATTCTCGAATTCCCTGAATCTTCTGCCGTCATTTGGGGCCTCATTTGCCGCGAACGCAATTATTTGCTCCGCACTGCTTGCGGTGATTATGGGCGGTATTCGCCGAATGACGGACAAGTTGGGAAGAACTGTGGCGCAACTCCGGGTACTATGGCATGATTCATCAGAGCGAAACGTGGGAGATGCGGGTGATGGATATTGACATGCAGAAAGAGCAATTCAGCCGTGCGTATGTTTAAGCGGTTGCGGCCTGCGCGGGATTCGCATGGAGCACGCCAAGCGTGGACGATGACAGCGTGGATATGGTCTTGCATCAAACGGGAGGCGGCGGGACCATCCGTTCACCACGCGTCGAGCTCCAGCTCAAATGCAGGGCGGCACAGACTCCGGCGGAGGTTATGTTCTCGCATTCCATAAAGCTTAAGAACTATAATGACTTGAGAGACACCGACGTGCTCGTGCCGCGTATCTTGGTCGTGGTTCTCGTTCCGGATGAGCCAGATGAGTGGCTGGAGCACAGCGAGGCGGAGCTGGCCTTAAGACGGTGCGGCTATTGGGTGAGCCTTCGCGGATTTCCACCGAGTGATAATGCGACCAGTCACACCGTACATATCTCGCGCAACCAGCAATTTACCGTGGAGTCTCTTCAAGCGATCATGCAACGGATCGGCCGGGGAGGTTTGCCATGAAAGTAACCATTCGTGATGTCGCGGCGGTTCAGGCCATTCGTCCTGTCGATGCTGCACTCTACCTGCGCGCCAGAGGGTGGGCAAAGAAAGAGTCGGCGATTGAGAGGGCGTCTCTGTGGTCCTATGGAGAGGGTGATGATGAGTTTGAGGTGCTGCTGCCGATGGACGTGCAGTTGAGGGACTACGCCTTGCGTATGGGCGACGTGCTGGCAGTTCTCGCTGCTGCTGAAGAGCGTTCACAATGGCAGGTGTACACCGACCTTCTCACCGTGACTTCCGACGTCATCCGTATTCGCATTGCAGATCCCGAGCTCTCGGACGGTACCTTGCCCATTGAAGAACACGCCAAGATCGCACAGAAAACAAGGGACCTTGTGCTCGCTGCGGCATGCGCCGCCACCGAACGGCGGCCGGTGTGGCACAAACGGAAACCCGCACAAGCAATGGAACATGTACGTCGCGTGCGCATAGGGCAAAGCGAACGTGGAAGCTATATCGTCACGGTGATAAGCCGCGTGCCGCCCTTCCTGCATGCCAAGACCGAGCAATCATTCGAAATGGAAGTTCCTTTTGAACGGCAGGTCACCCAAACCCTTGCCCAGTCGCTTCGAGCGCTGGATCGTGCTGCAGAACATGCCGCCCTGACGCAAGAGATGGAAGCATTCGATCAAGCCGTCCGCCAAGGCGTCAACGCCAATCTCTGTGACGCTGTGGTTGGGCTGTGGGGGGACGACGAAGCCCAGCGCAACTTGGAATTCATCTTCTCTTGGTCGCCCGCTCGGCCGCCGGCACCGGATACCGTGCGCAGAGTAGCGCTATCATCTGACCGCGTTCCCGTGATCCGCGAGGCAGGCACTCAGATGCGGGAAAGAGAACCATTGCCCGACTTCGAATTGAGCGGCCCGGTGGTCAAGTTGGAGCGGGCCGAGGGTGCGCCGACCGGAAGAGTGACCGTGATTGGCCTTGTTGGGGACAGACAGGCCCGCGTCATGCTTGAGCTTGCCGATGAACCGTACCATCTTGCCGTCCAAGCGCATGATTCCGGCCGGACGATTCGTGCAAGTGGTACCCTCACCAGGGAAGGTCGAGGGTTTTTTCTGAGGAATGCCGGCGATCTAGTGATCGAGGAAGAATGACGATGTACTTCACGAAATCCATTGCCCAACAAATCGTAAGGGTTGCGGGTACTCCGGCCAATTGAGTATGGTGTACCCGGAAATCCCCGGAATCTCCCAGTTAGTATCTTAAGGCCGTCACCTTATTTCACTATCCCAGAAAGCGTTTGTTTTACTCAGGCAGATAAGTCAGGAAATAAACTTAAATTCTCAATCGCAGTGAGTATCTGAACGATTTCTGAATCGATTTCATCTCTCGCAATTTCACAGACAATAGCGGTTGTGCCAAAGCTCACATTGAAGTTCTCTTGGCACAATTGTGACAGTTTAGATAAGAGATCCTTTCCGGATACTATAGAAGTCCGACCCCCTCGCGATATCCAAGCTTTTTCGACTATTGATCTTGCTTGCTTATTAGCGGACGCAAGACTTCGAGAACGATCTTGGTTAAGTATTTCCTGGGCCAGCGCATCAGTCGTTGCAACTTTCATGGATTCTGCTATATCCTCGATAGCTTTATTGATATCCGCAAGAGAGGGTTCCCGTGTTCCTCGTCGGCTTCTTGCATGTATGACACGCATAATAGCACCGGGGACGATGAGATAGTTCTCAATCTCTTTCTTCCTCCACACGTGGAGCTGGACACCCCTGTCCGCAGCCTCTACTCGTCGACGCCCTTTTTCTTCTTCCGTATGGTAGTCAGAATCGAGAATACAATACGTAAGTATCTCCTCGCCTCCAGCATTTCGCAAGAGCATGGCTGAGCCCACTGCGTATGGCCAGCCAGACCAGCCTCCGATTGGCATGTTGGGAATCGCGTCCAAAGGATACTCTGATTCAGGAAAGAGGAGATCTTTGAAGTGCCTCAGGAACTTTACATCCTTTCCTTCAAGGAGAAGTAACCGTTTGGATGTCCAGAGTCTTGTAAGTTGCATGTTCTGCGAGCTACCAATGTGATCGAGAACACGTTGTACTGCTGGCAAGGCTGTGGTGAATTTGGACTTCTGGCGGGTTCGATCTAAAATCAGTACACTGCTTGGGTCGGTTTCCGCCAGGATCTCTGTTGAATGGGTAGCTATTATGCACTGAGGGTATCTACCGCGGAGAAAACGGAGAAGCCTTCTTTGAAGGTCGGGATGCATATAAACATCTGGCTCATCCAGAACAATTATTGCTGTCTGTCTAGTTCGTGTCAGGAACCACATAGTTTGGAGCCACATCTGGACACCATGACCCATCCACGACACTTCGGCAACAAAGTCGCCATCTCTCACCAGCAATCCCAGTCGGTCTCCGTCTGCGCTATCGCACTGCAATTCGATAATTTGCAGACTTGGCCAGCTATCTTCGACCATCGCCTTGAATGCATCGAAGTACTGATCATAGAACAAGTTAAGCTGATTTCGAAAATGCAAGGGCGATAGGTAGGAAGAAAGATTCGCTCGCACATAATCAGGGGCTAGAGCGCGTTCCTCCTTGCTCAACGGCATGACCTGCGGCAGCACACTGAGAATCGGTAGTTGAAGCGTGCGAGCCTGGACTTTTGTGCGGATCACCGATTGGGACGAATCATTGAGCACTGCGTGCATGGCACCGTTTTCGCCAAGGTGCAGCTCTATGGAACTGCCATTGTCAAAAGTGGCTGTAATACGCGATGGAGGATTTTGATAGCGATGGAAAAGGTTCTCCCAGCTGAGGTTCAACCCAGACAGATTGACGCGCAATCCCCTGTTTGACAGAGGTATATCTAGCCAAGGTGGTACGTCATGGAACGTTACATTTCTATAACGTTCAGTGACTATACCAATAAGGCGAAAACCTTCGATCACAGTGGACTTGCCCGCATTGTTGCGACCAACGATTATCGTTTCTCGCTCAAGAGGGAGAACGTGAGATGAAAAGCAGCGGTAATTGTGAAACTCAAGTTGTTTTAGCATGGCAGCACCTTCTTGACGTACAAGGTTAACACTCCATGACGGTAAACAGTACAGCAATATTTGAAGTGATCCTCATGAGGCTCTTGGATGAGGTTTCCTGTCCATATAAGATAGCCTCGCGTAGCGTCTTCTGGCGACCACAATTGTGAGATATCAGACTGTTGCATAGATTACACCTCATGACGGTGAGCTTTGCGGATCAGCATAGTGCCGGCCTGGACTGCTCCATGGTCCATCCACACGACTACGAGCGCCCACTTCAGCTCAGCGCTAGCTTGAGCGGCTTGTATTGCTGCGTTTCGGACCGGGTACTTGCCCAATTCAACCAGCAGATCTTCCATCTGTGTTTTCCTCCCCCAGATCCTCCGCGATCTCCCTCAACTGCTCCAGTGCACTTTCCAGGTCTTCAATCATCTCTTGGAGGATCACATCCGGTTCAGGCAGATTTTCGGAATCCTCAAGGCTGTCGTCTCTGATCCAGAAAATGTCCAAGTTCACTTTGTCCCGCTGGATCAACTCGTCGTAGTCGATGATCGCCACCGGCCGCTTCATCTGAAAGCCAGGCCGCGAGCGTTTCGGGCCTGTGAAAGGAGAAGACGGTTCGTGACCGTGCATCCGGGTCAAAGACGTTCGTGAAGCGAGTTTCCACCCCTGTGGACTGATAGGCGAAGGGAAGGGGACGAAACCATGCCGGGAGCTCATTGGGCAGGCCGTGAGTGTATTTGTCCGATTGAATCTCCACTCCTGTAAGACTGGTGCCGGCCTTCTTTGCCTCGATGACGCCGGCGGCCTTGGCATTGAGATAGAGCATATAATCGGCAAAGCCATGGCTCGTCCTGAGGGGAAATTCGCGGATGGCCAGGCCGGGGTGCGCGTGAATGTCCGCTTCATCCAGGTCGCACACGTACCACCCGGCCGCAGTGAGCCGTTGATCGATCTCCTCCCGTGCCGCGGTCTCGTCTCTCGAGGCCATAGTGTGTCTCCACGTCGGAACTCGCGATTTTTCTACCAGAATTGCGTACTTCCCTCAAGGACAATCCCGGAGAATCGGTCCTTTGCGGATGATCCCTCCGCCGCCGGAAGAGTCGTACCGACTCCCCCATCTTCGCACGGACGTGTGTCGAAAGAGGTCAAACCTCCCAAAGTCTCTTGCGGCAATTCTTGTCTTTTGTCGATTTTTCCCGACCTCCGCCTTCTCGGACGCTCAAAACATAAGAGAGGATCTCCCGAGTAGCGTCGGTTATTGGGTTCGGTCTTCCCGGTCGGCGCTCAGCATGTCCCACTTCTTTTCGCCGGCACCGTTCGAATGGGCTGACGATAGGCAGATCGATTGGATGTGCCGACCAGCTGGTGCCCCGAACGGGCTCACTGTGGCTAGGCATGGGTTTCAGAAAGTGTTTCAAGAGTCGGGGGTATCGGATGTCGTGGCACGTCTCGAGCCGGCTTGTGGAAAGACACCCTCACCCCAGCCCTCTCCCAGAGGGAGAGCGGGCAAGACGTCCCCTCGCCCCCGCTTCGGGGGAGAGGGTTAGGGTGAGGGGGATTCGTGGCCCGATTCCTCCCTGTTTCGAGGTCTTGAAAGACTCTCTTCAATACGTGGAAAAGGGCATGTACCCAAATGTCGGAAACGGCCCTGAAGGGGCCGACCAATGAGGATGTCTTGATTGGTGGACCCCTTCGGGGTCCGGATCTGTTGATGGTACGCCGGTTCCATGGGTTGAAGAAACTGTCTCAAAAGTCGGGACGCACCGAAAATCGTGGCAGGATGACCGTTCATTTCCCTGACGCAAAGCATTTGGAGTAACGACCTCGTCGCGAA
>JAVHLK010000172.1 GCA_031082285.1 Desulfomonilaceae bacterium | reverse complement strand
GAGTGGGAAGGTTCGGGCGTGTAGAGTGATCCGGAAGCCAGAAGACCTGCCTGTGATACGCGCGCTGCGTGCGACAGCCGACAACTTGGGAATAAGTAAACTGGGTGCACTCCCGAGTCTTTTCAGGCTCGGGTTCTTTTGTTCCGGGCCCGAGCTTCAGTGTGATCGAGGTCTCCTGTAAGGAGTGAACCATGCTCGACCTCTTCCACCGTGGCGGCCCGGTAATGTATCCGCTGCTTCTGAGCTCGATTCTTGCCACCGCGATCTTCCTGGAGCGCCTCTGGTCGCTCCGATTCGGGAAGATCGTACCCCAGCCTTTCACATCGCTGGTCCTCAGCGCTTGTTCCTCCGGTGACGTGGATGGTGCGCTCAAGAAGTGCGACACCTGGGCCGACAGTCCCATGCGTAGGATAGTCAAGGCTGGGCTGCTTCACCTGGGTGCGGGTTCGGAGACCATCCGATTTATGATAACCGAAAACGGAAACCAGGAGGCCGCGAGGCTCGAGAAAAACCAGAGAGTTCTTGCCACTGTTGCCTATGTTGCCCCCTTGCTTGGTTTACTGGGAACCGTGTCCGGAATGATTAAGGCATTTGAGACGATCGCCTCTCATTCAGTCGGCGATCCGTCCATGCTCGCCGCGGGCATCTCTGAAGCGCTTATCACCACCGCGGCCGGCCTGTCGGTGGCCATTCCGGTGGTGATCATGCACCGTTTCATTCAGGGACGGGCTTCCATGCTTTCGCTGGCTCTGGAAAGAGAAAGCGTGGTGTTGGCTGAACACCTGATGAGAATCGAAAACGGGACGTGTTCGCAACGAGAGCATTCCATGTCCGAGTCCCACCTTCTCACAATAGATAGGTCGCGTATTCAACGCCCGGATCGGGAAGATCATGTGGACTGAACGTAAAAGAGCTGAAGAATCCACATTGGATATGACCCCACTCGTGGATGTGGTCTTCCTGCTGATCATCTTCTTCATGCTATCGACCACATTCATCGTAATTCCGGGAATACGTGTGGATCTGCCCAAGGCTTCTTCCGAACGGATAACCCTGGAGCCTGAAGAGATCGTGCTATCGGTGGATGAGAAGGGCGCTCTGTTTTTCAACAAGGACCGTGTGGATGACGAAACCATGCTTGAGCGTCTCCGCGTGGCGTCACAGAGTGACAAGGAAGTGCAGATCCTCCTCAAAGGGGACACGGGCTGCAACTACGGCAGAGTGGTGGAGCTATTGGACATGATCCGGCAGTTTCAATTCCATCGAGTAGCGATAATGACAAGAAAGAAGAGTGGGGCCGCAGCACCTTCAGCCGTGGGGTCGCGATGATGCGTCTGATTCCTTTTCTCTTCTTCTCCATTCTGTTTCACGGTATGATTCTCGGCACCTCGGTACCTTGGATCAATCGCGTGAGCTCGCCAGGGCATCCCCGTGTAGTCGAAGAAAACCTGTATGTCGAGGTAGTGGCAGAGCAAGAATTCACTGCTGCCGCGCTGACTCCATCTGCCGTCGATACCGCCGCTTCCGCGAAATCGCAGCCGACAAAAGAGCCTGAGAGGCCCAAAGAAACACGGCAAGACCAGCCACCCGCTGAAGAGAAGCCGGAACCCACGATGGCTCAGGACGAGGCGGATCCTTCTCCCACTCTCCTTGTGACGAAGACTGAGGAGCCTCGGGCTGATTTTGTGGAGTCAGACAAGGAAGTACCGGAACCTCCTGAAAAACCAACCGAACAGAAACAGTTCAAAGAGATCGTCAAAGAGAAGCCCCCGGAAAAAGAAACGGACATATCCGTCAAGGAAGACAAGAAAGAACCGGAGGAAGATAATAAGGAGGAAAGACCCGAGTCCAAGCCATCGATAGCGCAGATTGCAAGCCGTCAGTCCGTCTTCCGTGCTTCTCCAGGTCACGATTTGGCCGACTTCAAGGCCAAGGTAATTGCGGCCATCAGGAAGGCATCCTATTACCCCAGGAAGGCAGCGCGGAACAAGAAGAGGGGAGAAGTGGTCGTCAGTTTCAGGATATGGAAGGACGGAAAAGTGGACGGCATTGAGATCAAACGTTCGTCCGGTTCAGATCTCCTGGATCAGGCTGCCATTGAAACCGTTCGCAAGGCGATCCAGAACTTTCCTGATGTTCCGGCATCTCTGCGAACAGATCCCTTGGGATACGCAGTACCCATTGTTTTCAAGGGGAAAGGTGGGGTCAAAAACTGAGCCACGCTAATCCACACGAATTGCCGCTGGTCCATGAGAGGTTCTCATGATTGGTCACGGAACAAGCATCGGTCCCCACCGCCGAGTTGCCAGGCAGTGTGATTCCGCTCCGCACGTATTTTCAAGAACTGTAACAGGACACACCATGCAGTGCCCGGAGAATTCAAGAGGAGTCTCAAACAGAAGCAGTGAGCGCCGTTTTCATCTGGAGATTGTGGTGTTCACCGTGATGCTCTGGTGCGCAGGGCTGCTAATAAGTCATCCTGCCGGGGCGAATTGTGTCCAAGACGACCTCGAGAGAATGGTCTGTATTGGCCCTTCCGTAAGCCGGATTGTATCGTTCGCTCCCAGCTTAACCGAAATAGTATTCGCTCTCGGACATGGAGATCATCTGGTCGGCAGATCGAACTTCTGCGATTATCCTGCCGAGGCTACCCGAGTACCCATCGTCGGTTCATATACTCGTCCTGCTTTGGAGCGCGTAATTGCCCTGAAGCCGGATCTGGTGCTCACAACCAAGGACGCTGCTCAAAAGGGCCTGGTGGTCAAGCTCGAGGGTCTGGGAATCCCCGTCTTTGTGAGCAGAACGCTCAAGATGGACGAGATCTTCGACCTTGTGAAGAGGATCGGAAGACTTCTCGGAGATGAAGACGTGGCCATGGCCCTCGTCGAAGATCTTCAGAAGAGAAGATCGGCAGTGAAAAACCGGCTGAAGGGAGTTGGAAAGCCCACCGCCCTTCTCGTTGTCGGATTGAAGCCTCTCTTCGTTGCAGGAGGTCAATCGTTTGTGGGGTCGGTCTTGCGTGAGGCCAAGTGCGTCAACATAGCGGAGGACGTGATTCTGGACTATCCGAAATACAGTATAGAGGAAGTGATTCGACGCGACCCGGACATCATACTGGTTTTGAACAAGGAGTGCTCCAGCCACGAAAGCTGCTTTGGACCCTGGAAACGATACCCCTCGTTGAGCGCAGTGAAGAGTGGACGAGTCTACAAAGTGAACGCAGACTCGCTTGCCAGGCCCGGGCCTAGGATTATCGACGGGCTGGAGGCCCTGGCTGACATCCTGCACCCCAACGAGTCGGCCTCCCACCCTACCGGCGGTCGGCCGGTCACAACGCGTCGCAGATAGGTATCCCCTACTCGTCATGCAGATCACCGTTTTGACCAAAACGCTGCTCGTCAGTATCGGCCTTGCCATAGTGATGGTCCTGGTGGGAGTTATATCCATTTGCGTCGGTACAAGCCTCGTGGATCTTCGGTCCCTACTCGGTCTCGGATCATCCTCCAAAGAAGCTCAACAGGCCTTTATTATCATTACCGAGTATCGTCTTCCCCGGACGCTCCTGGCAGCCATAACCGGTGGAGGTCTGGCGTCGGCCGGGGTCGTGTTCCAGGGCGTTCTGAGGAATCCGCTTGCCGATCCGTATATCGTCGGCATATCAGCGGGAGGGGCTCTTGGCGCGGTCATAGCGATCGTTTTCATGGGTGAAGGCAATCTCGTGGGGACATCTCTCGCTGCCTTCGTAGGAAGTCTTGTAGCGGTGGCTGTGGTGTACGGGCTGGCCTCGCTCAAACGCGGGGGGCAATTCACCAACACCATCATACTGGCAGGGGTTATAGTCGCTGCGTTCATGAACTCAATCATGTTGCTCATTATGTCGGTTTCCGGATCAGACGAAGTGCAGCGAATCCTGTTCTGGTTACTTGGAGACTTTAGTCTGGCAGACTACTCCAGGATAAGGCTCGGCGCGGTATTCGTGATGATTGGGTGGATCGCGATCTACCTCAACGCGAACAGCCTCAACGTCCTCATTGCCGGCGATCGGGCTGCCACGAGTCTCGGACTCAACGTGGTCGTTTCCCAAACGTATCTTATGGCTGTTGCGGCACTCATTACCGGAGCGGTTGTAAGTGTTGCCGGTACGGTGGGATTTGTGGGGCTGGTGGTGCCTCATGCAATGAGGCTCATGTTCGGACCGGACAACAGAGTTCTCTTGCCGGCGGCTCTCTTTGGCGGAGCAGCTTTCCTGGCCGCGGCTGACTGTGTTGCACGCGTTGTCGCGTACCCTGTGGAGCTTCCGGTAGGGGTGATAACAGCAATAGCTGGAGCACCGTTTTTTCTGTATCTCCTGGTGAGGCGGTAGGCGAAGACATCCATGAACGACTTCCTCCCACATCGAGAAGAGTCTACACCGGCTCTGCTGAAATGCCGGGATTTAGCGTTCCGGTACGGCGGTCACAGAGTATTGGAGAATGTGAGCCTGACCGTTAATAGAGGCTCTCTCATAGGAATCATAGGACCCAATGGTTCTGGGAAAACCACTTTAATACGAATCCTGGCTGGGATGGTAACGCCGGATTCTGGCGAAGTGCTCCTTGAGGGGCAGCCGGTTGATTCACTATCCACCAGGTCTATTGCCAGACGAATGGCGGTAGTCGAACAGAAAGAGTCCAACGTGTTCGGGTTTACCACTCGAGAGGCGGTTACACTGGGGAGATTCTCCCACCACCGGGGGCTGCACTTTGAAGACGCATCCGATTTGCAGGCGGTCTGGGATGCCATGCACAAGACGTCCGTTGCCGATCTGGCTGAACGTCCGATTGAAGAGCTTTCCGGAGGTGAACTCCAAAAAATGAGGATAGCACGAGCGCTCGCGCAGGAGCCGAAGCTGCTGCTCCTGGATGAGCCCACCAATCATCTGGATCTTCGTGCCCAGCAGGAGCTCCTGGAACTATTGAAAGCTATCAACTTGGACGGTATTGCAGTCCTTTTGGTCTCACACGATATCAACTTTGTGAGCCGCCTGTGCCATCGGATCAATCTGCTGCACAAAGGAAGATTCCTTTTGAGTGGAACTCCGAAGGAGGTTATTACAGAGCAGGCCATCAAAGAGGCGTTCCGCGTTGAGATCGATCTTATGGAGAGCGCTCGGGACGGCCTGCCGATTATCTTGCCCGTGAAGCGATTGGGTTGACATCAAGACGAGAACGCCGGTTCAATGGCTCTCTTACTCCCTGCCGGCGCTCTGACTCCGGTCTCTAATCCCAAATTCCCGAGGTTGAGGCTCAGTGATGCCTAAGACGATGAATGCAGGTTAAGATGTGTTGGACTCGCATCCAGCCTCTTGCCGGACAAACTCAACATCATGAGATCGTTGGGACACCTCATTCCGCTTACATACACCCGGCTGGCCGCGTACGTTCAAACTGACCCATTAAAAAATGTTCTTGACAGACGAGAACCGCTTCTGCTAGCGTAAAGAGGCTTATTAACAGCTAACAAAAAGAGGGTCTTTCTGCGGAAGACGGTGAGAAGCCGTCGCTGCCCCGCAGCTGTAACCGGGAACGAAATCCGCAAGACGCCACTGCCCCATGGAGAAAGGCGGGAAGGCGTGGAGAGTAGGCCGATCCGGGAGCCAGAATACGCAGTTGGACTCTGTATCCCAGCATGAACCTGCGAGGGCGGGTGATTGGGAAAGACCGCTTTACCCAACCCTCGCACTGATACAGTGGGAGGGTTTTTTTGTTTCCCTTGCAACACCCATAAAACTGAGGAAGCCCTGAAAGAGAAGAGCCCCGGTCAAGTTTGCCGACTTGGACCGAGGCCGGCGGGATCGTTTTGCGTGGTCCCGATACCCGCCAGTATCTTCTCACGCTGCCTCAATGTCAATAGAACCGTTAATCTCGTTGAGAATCACTCGAGATCTTAAGTGGTTTTTTGCGCCCTGGCTCGGAGCCGGTGACGCGCTTTGGATACGCTGGAACGGGCTGAAGCACCGTGAATGGGTTTATTGGAGGATGTGATGAAAAGTATAGTGTGGAGTTTGTTGTATGCGTTGATTCCGTCAATCTTTGGGTTGCTCACTGCAGCGTCGTCGTACGCGCTGGGACCGTGTGGACCGAGGTACTGTCCGCCGCCAATGAAATGCGTCCCCCTGGGGCCTTCTATTTGCCCTCTGCCTCGACCGGCATGTCCTCCACCCTGCATACCGAATATACCGCCTCGAATGGTTCAGGATGCGGAGTTTCCCTTCCTGGAACCGCGCGGCATTATTGCAGGCGTCGTGAATCTGCCCTTTCGCCTCCTTCAGCGAGGCCGAGTGTTCGGGAACATGAATCGGGTTCCTCCAAGCGCTCCGTGCATGCCCTGAATCCCACGAGAAACTCCGGTCACCCATTCCGATCGGTACACGGAAGCCACACACTCGTCGATTGAACGGAGAGCGAACATGAAGTCATTACCATATATGCCCTTTTCTGTTGGGAAGATGCAGGTGCCTTCGAACGAGCGGCCTCGTCAAGATCGCGCGGGACGATTCCTCCTCACGGTCGTGTTCGCGGCCCTTCTGGCAATGGTCTCGACACCGGCTTGGAGCCAGACGGCAGATCGCGGAACCGGCCGCGATGTGGAGACTCTCACTCCAGTGGAGGTTGAAGCCCCCGATGACACGCAACGTCGGACATCGGCGCGCACTGGCATGCCTTCCGACGGGTTCGGAGCTGGCCAGAGCGCTCCCCAGGGGTTTCCCGGGTCGGATTTTCCCCTTAGCCCGGGGGAAGTTGTCTCGCCCACGAGAACGGTAACGAACCTTTCCCGGGTGAATTCTGCAGTCAGCATCATAGAGAACCGGGGAGTGGAGTCTCTGGGCTATCGAGGGGTTCCGGACATGTTGCAGGGCACCGTGGGAGTGTGGACTTCCGGCTTCTCCGGTTCGCCGTTCGACTCGTCACCCGTGATCCGAGGATTCTCCAACGAGCAGTCCAATCGCGTGTCGCTGCTGTACGATGGGAGAAGTCTCAATATGCCACGCGGGTCCGTGAACTATATGTTCGTGTTCCCCGAGCTCATCGATCGAATAGAGGTGCTCCGAGGGGACGGGACGGTGCAGTTCGGCAACAAGGCAATTGCCGGCGCGGTCAATGTGATCCCGAAAAGGCCCCGTCAAAATCCCGGTGTGTTTGCCGGAGCCGAAGCAGGTTCGTGGCAGTCGGATAAGGAGTGGCTCGCGTACAATTATGTGAGAGGACCGGTCGCCGCGGGGATCTTCCTCGGTCGCTATTACTCAGAGGGGTTCCGCCTGTACCAAGGCAACGGAATGGACGAAGAGTTCCTCCCCCGTCCCGGCCCCTGGGCACTCTATAACGTCCAGGGAAGCGTTAACTGGAAAATCACTCCTCGCCTCACTTTCGACGTTTCCCAGCTTCTCTCCGACCAACGCACGGGCAACGCCGCGTATGTACTCCGACCGGAGTGGGAGAGAGGAG
>JAVHLK010000171.1 GCA_031082285.1 Desulfomonilaceae bacterium | reverse complement strand
GGCCGATTGTCGATACGGAGATATCCGTGTTCGACCACATCATGGAGACCAACCTCAAGGGGTACTTCGTACTGAGTAAGCTGGTGGGAACGGTCATGCGGGACCAAAAAACCGGCAACATCATCAACATTTCCTCGGCCGGCGGAGTCAGCCCGGCTGACGGGTTGGGCCCGTACTGTATCAGCAAGGCCGGCATCAACATGCTGACCAAGGCCATGGCCATGGAACTGGGTCCGTACAACGTGCGAGTGAACGCCATCGCCCCGCGGATCGTGAAGACGGATTTCAGCAAGGCCCTTTGGACAAACGACAAACTCATGGAGCGGGAATTCAAGACCACTCCGCTAAAAGTCGTGGCATCGCCCGAGGAAATCGCTCAGACTGCGCTCTATCTCGCGTCGAGCGCCGCGAACTATATGACGGGGCACATACTCGTGGTCAACGGCGGAGCGTTCTTCTAGAACCGCCATTCCCTCTTGTCTTTATCTCGTTCCCAGGCCCGGCCCGGGAACGAGGCCGAAAACGCACAGTGGTATTCGCCAACAGGTCGCCATGCTGAAGATCGCCAACCTCGAAACCGTGTACAGTGACGTCATCCTCGCATTGAAGGGCATATCCCTGGAGGTGCCCCCCGGCATGATCGTCGCGTTGCTTGGGGCCAACGGCGCGGGCAAGACCACGACCATCAACACCGTATGCGGCATCAGGAAAGCTCTGGATCTGACCGTCGAAGACGGAAGCATCGAGTTTGAAGGCGAGTCCATCAATGACATGAAGCCCCATCAGATCGTGTCGTTGGGAATCGTGCAAGTTCCCGAGGGGCGGAGGATATTCGCTGAATTGACCGTTGACGAAAACCTGGTCATCGGTTCGTACAGCGCAACAAACCGGAGAGACTTCGCTCAAAGGAAAGAGAACGTTCACAACTACTTTCCGATTCTCAAACAACGGGCAAACCAGCGTGCCGGATATCTCAGCGGCGGCGAACAGCAGATGCTCGCCATCGCGAGGGCGTTGGTTGCGTCACCCAAACTGATCATCCTGGACGAGCCGTCCCTCGGGTTGGCGCCTCTGGTGGTTGCCGAGATCTTCGGGATCATTGAGCGGATCAACAAGCAGGAGGATGTCGCGATCCTGCTCGTGGAGCAGAACGCCAATGTGGCACTCGCCATATCCCACTTCGGGTACATACTGGAAACCGGAAGGGTCGTGCTGGAAGGGCCGACCGAACAGCTGCGTGAGAACAAGGACATTCGAGAGTTCTATTTGGGGCTCACCGAGGTGGGCACGAAAAAGAGCTTTCGAGACGTCAAACATTACCGCCGACGAAAAAGATGGCTCTCGTGAAAGATCGGAATTCCCCAATGCTGCGCATCGCCAACGTCACGATGCATTTCGGAGGCATCGCGGCTCTGCAAAACGTGTCGCTGGACGTCATGCCCGGTGGGATCTACTCCATCATCGGGCCCAACGGTGCGGGAAAGACCACTCTGTTCAATTGCATCAGCGGTATATACAGGGCCCGGTCGGGCAGCATCACCTTCAAGGGAAAAGAGTTGATCGGCACCAAGGCGCACAAGATTTCTCAAATGGGTATTGCCCGTGCCTTTCAGAACATCGAGCTCTTCAAGGGCATGACCGTGCTGGACAATCTCATGTCCGCGCGGGGGTTCCTTCACCATTACGGTCTGTTGGCCGCCACGCTGTATCTGGGCCGCTGCGCCCGTGAGGAGAGAAAGTGTCGGGACCGGGTGGAAGAGGTCATCGAACTGCTTGACCTCCAGAAATGCAGAAAGACGCCGGTCGGCGCGCTTTCCTACGGAGTGCAGAAACGCGTCGAACTGGGACGGGCGCTCACCATGGAACCCGAAATGGTGCTCATCGACGAACCGGTGAGCGGGATGAATCTCGAAGAGACCGAGGACATGGCCCGATATATCCTTGACGTGAACGAGGAGCGGAACATCACGGTGCTTCTGATCGAGCACGACATGGGCCTGGTCATGGACCTCTCAGACCGAGTCACCGTGCTGAACTTCGGGGTCAAGATCGCGGAAGGATCACCCGACGAAATCGCGCGAAACCCTGAGGTGATCAGCGCATATTTGGGACGGCAACAGTCTTGAGCAAGCTTCTAAGGCCCACGGGACGTATCCCGTAGAGGGAATCTTCATTGAACGGACTTGAAACCACACTGCCGAAGCTCCTGACGGAAAAAGCCCGGACATACAGGGATCGCACGGCCATGCGGGAGAAATACAAGGGCATCTGGCAGGAGATATCCTGGGCCGAGTACCTGGAGAAGACGAGATTGTTCTGCCTGGGACTCCTGGAACTGGGTATGGAACGCGGCGATCATGCGTCCATCCTGGGGGAGAATTGCCCTGAATGGGTCTTCGCGGATGTTGCCGTTCAATGTCTCGGCG
Source organism: Desulfomonilaceae bacterium (assembly GCA_031082285.1). Classification (GTDB taxonomy): domain Bacteria; phylum Desulfobacterota; class Desulfomonilia; order Desulfomonilales; family Desulfomonilaceae; genus JAVHLK01. The sequence continues at coordinate 5,097 of JAVHLK010000171.1, read as the reverse complement.
GCGTATGCGTGGGAATCTATCCGACCAATTCCCCCGACCAGGTCAAGTATATTCTCGATCACTCGAGATCGCGAATCGTAGTTGTCAAAGATCAGGAGCAGGCGGACAAAGTCCTCTCGGTCAAGGACGAGTTGCCGAATCTTCTCAAGATCGTGGTCATCTCCATGAAGGGGCTGAGGCACTACGACGAGCCGTCGATAGTCGGGTACCGAGAAGTGGAAGAGCTCGGAAGAAAGGCTCATGAGAAGGACCCCGATCGCTTCAGCGACCTGGTGGAACGAACCGACCCCGATGACGTCGCGTTTATCGTGTACACCTCTGGGACTACCGGACCGCCCAAGGGGGCTATGATATCCCACCGGAACATCATCCACCAGATCACGGCCTGCCTGCAACCGATCCTGCACTTCACGGACAACGATTCACTGCTGTCCTACCTGCCGCTCTGTCACATCTTCGAGCGCAATCTGTCGATGGCCATGCCGCTCGTTTTCGGATACACGGTGAACTTCGCGGAATCCATCGACACGGTTCAGGAAAATATTCAGGAGATTTCCCCGACGTTCTTCGCGGCCGTCCCGAGGATCCTGGAGAAACTCCATTCCGCAGTACTGATAAAACTCGAGGACAGTACGTGGTTAAAGCGATCCGTTGTCCGATTCTTCCAACCCGTGGGCAAGAAGGCCGCGGTGTACAAGATGAAGCGTGAGCGTATGCCCCTGCCGCTGTTCGCGGCCTACGGAATCGGGTACCTGTGCAGTTTCAGGCCGGTGCTGGACAAGCTGGGTCTCTTGGGCTGCCGTTGCCTCATGAGCGGCGGTGCGCCGATAGCCCCCGAAGTCTTGGAGTTCTTTCGGTCGCTCGGCGTGACCACCGTGGAGATGTACGGCCTTACCGAGACCTGCGGTGCAGCCACGGGCCCTCACCACGTGATCAAGCACGGCTCGGTGGGAGAACCCTGCAGAGGCCTGGAGTTTCAACTTGCCGAAGACGGCGAGATTCTCGTGAAGGGCGATTCCGTCTTCACAGGTTACTATCGTGACGAGCAGTCTACCCGCGAGGTGATCCAGGAAGGTTGGTTGCACACCGGGGACATCGGTCAGCTCGACGACGACGGCCATCTGTTCGTCGTGGACCGCAAGAAGGACATCATCATTACGTCGGGCGGAAAGAACATCTCCCCATCGGAGATCGAGAACAAAATGAAGTGCAGTCCCTACATCAAGGAAGCGATTGTGATCGGAGACGGCAAGAAGTACTTGACCGCGCTAATCCAGTTGGACTTTGAAAATGTGGGGAACTGGGCTCAGGCGAGGAAGCTCCCGTACACCACGTACAAGAGCCTGGCCGTCAATTCGAGTGTGTTTTCTCTTGTCAAGGAAGAGATCGGCAAGGTCAACGAAACGCTTGCAAACGTGGAGACCATCAAGAAGTTCAAGATTCTCGAGAAAGAGTTGGATCAGGATGACGAAGAACTCACCGCGACTCAGAAGGTGAAGAGGAAGGTCGTGGCCAAGCGGTTTTCTCGGGAGATCGAAGAAATGTACGGTTCCAGGTGAGGCCGGGCCCGCGAAGGATTCCCTGCGGGTGTTCCAGGCACTCCCTGGGCATGGCGAAATTGAGGAGTTGATTGCGAAATGGAAAGAGTGTTTGAAATCATTATCAACGGACTGTCGACCGGCGCAATCTATTCTCTCCTGGCACTGGGATTTGTCCTGATATTCAAGTCCACCGGCATCCTGAACTTTGCACAGGGCGAACTGGCAATGGTGGGCGCGTTCGTGTGCTTCACGTTTGCCTCTCAGTTGCAGTTGCCGTACCTGTTGGCCTTCCTCATCGCACTTGGGATAGGCGCAGTCCTCGGCGCGTTCATCGACCTCCTGTTTTTCAGGCGGATGGTCGGCGAGCCGGTCTTTGCCACCATCATGATCACCGTGGGCCTGGCGAGTATCCTGACGTCCGCGGCCGGTATCATCTGGGGCCACGATGTGCACGCCATTCGAGCTCCCTTCACCGACAAGACCCTGGAGGTGGGCAACGTGGTCCTCACCCACGGGTCTCTCATAACCGTCGGTGTTTCTCTGCTCCTGTTCGTCGTCTTCATGCTCTTCTTCAATCGCTCCCTTCTGGGTGTTGCCATGAGGGGAACCGCGGAGGACCCCGACACCGCGGGGCTCATGGGAATCAATGTGAACAAGATCCACATGGCTGCATGGGCAATCGGCACCCTTGTGGCCGCGGTGGCCGGTATCTTCCTGGCCGACCAGAGCTTCGTGCGGCTCTCCATGAGCCACACCGGCATCAAAGCCATGGCCGCGGCCATTCTCGGCGGCATGGAGAGTATCAGAGGGGCCGTGGTCGGCGGACTCGCAATAGGACTGATTGAAGGATTCGCGGCCAATTACCTGAGCGGTGCGGAAGTCGGAGGCTTCCATTTCGGCGATGTTAAAGAAGTGGCTGCATTCGTGGTGATGATCGTCGTGCTCATGATCCGGCCTCACGGGATATTCGGCAGAGAGAAAGTGGAACGGGTGTAAGACCTGCAATGGGCGGAAAGTTCAAGACAAGCTACAAAGGAGACATGGCCCTCTTTCAGACCCTGTGGGTCAAGGTGTGGCTGGGAATATTGGCTGCCGCGATCGTTGTGTGTCCTCAGTTCCTGTCGACCTATCAGATCAGCATACTCAATGAGATGGCCATCGCGATCATAGGAGCTTTGGGGCTCAACCTCCTCATAGGATACACCGGGCAAATATCGCTCGGGCACGGGGCGTTCCTCGCAATCGGAGCGTACACCACCGCGCTGGCTGCCGGAGAGCTCAACCTTCCGTTTATCGTGACTCTCCCGCTGTCCGGCTTCATGGCCGCACTCCTCGGCATGGTGGTCGGCGTGCCCGCACTGAGGCTCAAGGGGCTCTATCTTGCACTGGGGACCTTGGCCTTCGGCTTCATTGTCGACTACATTCTGTTCCACTGGGACTTGACCCAGGGCGATATGGGGATGGCCGTCAATCCGGTCCAAATAGGAAGTTGGTCCGTTCAGACCGAGAAGGAGTTCTTCTATTTCATTGCGTGCTTTGCTGCGCTCGCGACCCTGTGCGCCAAAAACATCGCTCGCAGCAAGATAGGCAGGAACTTCATCGCAATCCGTGACCGGGACATTGCCGCGGAAGCCATGGGAATCTCTCTGGCCAAGTACAAGATCATGGCTTTCGGTCTCAGCTCGTTTTACGCGGGTATTGCCGGTGCTCTTGTTGCCCACTACCAGAAATGGATCGTTCCGGGGAGCTTCGACCTGTCCCTTTCCATAGCCTATATTGCCATGATCATTTTGGGAGGCCTCGGCACCGTTCTCGGCTCGATTCTCGGAGCCATACTCATCACGGGCATCCCCCATGGAATCATCTACGCAACCGATGTGGCCAAAGAGAGCTATCCTGCGCTCAGCGGCCTCATTGTGGACTTCAAGCTGGGCATCTTCGGCCTCATTGTTGTCCTTGCGCTTCTGTTCGAGCCTCAGGGCCTCGCAGGGATTTACAGGAGAGCCAAAGTGTACTGGAAGACGTGGCCGTTCAAGTATTGACAAGAGGAGGAACGCTATGAGAAGAAGAGCCCTTTTTCTGACGGCATTGCTGGTCGGCGTGTCGATGCTCGCCGTTCCCGGCGCCTGGGCCGCGGACGTGCGCGGGGTAACCGACACCTCGGTGAAAATCGGATGCCTGGTCGACCTTTCCGGTCCCGGCAAGTACGGCGGCCCGCCCATTGCGGACGCGTTCAGGGATTACGTCGCGTGGGTGAACTCGGAAGGCGGAGTCCACGGCCGGAAAATCGACCTCGTTGTAGAGGACAACGGAATCCTGCCGAACACGACACTGCAGGCCGCCAAGAAGGTGATTCTCAAGGACGGGGTTTTCGCCATCGGGTTCAACCTGGGATCCGCCGGCGCCAGTGCCATTCTGCCCCTGTGTGAGGAACACAAGGTGGCCCTGATGCCTCACGGTGCGAACAAGAAGTTTTACGACCCGGGGAACACGTGGGTGTTCGTGCCCCATACCGTGCAGTACAGCATGGCCTGCCGCGCGGTGGAGTATATCGTGAAACAGGATCCAAAGGCCAAGATCGGGATCATCTACCAGGACGACGGATTCGGACGTGAGGGACTGGAAGGGGCCGAGGCGGCCGCTGAATTCTTGAAGACGAAAATCGTGAAGGCAGCTCCTTACAAAGTGGGAACCATCGATTTTTCGCCTCATATGTCGACCATGAAAGAGGCCGATGTGGACTGGATCCTCCTGTGGACCTATCTTCCCCAGTCCGCGGCGATTCTCAAGCAAAAGGCCAAGATGGCCTGGGACGTCAAGCTCCTGTCCAACAACACCACGGGCGTGCCGCCTCTGTTCGCCCTTGCCAAAGAGCACGCGGACGGATACATGCTCGTGACTCCGTACGCCCCCGGTTACATGGACCTGCCCGGAATCAACAAGGCCAAGGAGATCAACAAGAAGTTCGGTGATTACGACAAGCAGCTCGGGAACCCCATGTACCCGGATTATCTGTACCTGGCGGCGTGGGGATACGCGACCGCGGTCGTGGAAGGGCTCAGGAAAGCCGGCAAGGATCTTACGCCGGAGTCGTACGTCAAGGGCCTGGAAAGCATCAAGGATCACGATATGGGAGGAATGTGTCCCAATATCACTTTCGGGCCGGACCGTCACGTCAGCAGCTTTTCGAGCATGATACTCAAGGCGGACGCCAAGAAGGCCCGGTTCGAGATAATCGATCCCATCGAGGACCCCAAGACGCCGCAACGGTGACGGCAAGGCTGTAGCGGGCCCATACATTACCACAGGGAAGACCGCTCGGCACTTAGGGACTGTCGCGGAATAGCCTTGCGGATTCACCGCAGATCGTGACCCCGGACTTGGTCCGGGGTCCTAAAAGGAAGACTGGACCCCGGCCTTCGCCGGGGGGACGGTGCCGGCAAACGCGAGAGCAGTTACCTCTCGTTCCCAGGCTCCGCCCTGAGCATTACCCATATCTTGGGTCGCCGGCACCGGGAACATGTCCCATGTCGACCTGATTCGAAACTTGATGACG
>JAVHLK010000170.1 GCA_031082285.1 Desulfomonilaceae bacterium | reverse complement strand
GAGTAGGCCCCGGTGACGAGCGCAACAAACAATACGGCCGCGACAAAACGGTTGTCGATCTGCTCCGAAAAAAGGGCGGCCAACAGCGGGCCGAGGATGATGTACGTGAAGAGGAATGTCTTCAGCTGCTCGAGTTGCTGAATGGGTGAGTTGTCTTGCACGGTTTCCATCGCTTTCTCAAGCCGGGTGGGACTCGCATGCGGAGGCATGGAACACGAGAGTGATACAGGAGGATCGACTCTCGTGCCGTATCGTGCCTCTTGTCCCATCCGGTTTTCGGGGTATTTCCGAAGAGGCGGTGGATGGATGCCCTGAGGGGTTGACGGCACGACCGGATTCCCAAGGCGGTCAATCCTTGTGAAACTCGCTCTTGATGATCGCCATGACCTCTTCGTCGGTAAAAGCCTCGGAAGCGAAGTCCAGACAATTCTTCAATTCTTCTTCCGTGCAGTCCTTCGGGTCTTTGAGTGCGTCCAGGGGACAGATATATTCCTTCCCCGACTGGTCGTGGACGCGTATGTAAACGGTTGATCCGTCCGTGGATTTTACCATAACGTCCTCCCTCGTTCAGTGCTTCTCAAGTCAACGTCCGTACTCAATTACGCATGACGACCGGGACCGTTCAGAGGTATACGGATCGGTCAAGCCGCACCGTACCGTCATGACATGACCTCCGTCGTCGCGACGTCGAGCGCGTCCCATATTCGGTCCATCCACTCGAGGTGTTCGGGCTTCATCAGGCACGAGCGAAGGCACGTCACGTGCTCTTGGTCCCACTCCAGGTCGGGCCGGTGGTGAACGAGAAGACTTTTCGGCATGTTCGCCTTCGCCATATACAGACCGCGGGCTTCGGCCGCGTCGAAGATTGCTTCGCACAGGCGCGATGCCTCACTTGCACGAGGTGCTCTCGGAGCCCAGATCACTATGTCCAGTTCCGGCGGGAGAGCGGTCATGAAGCGACCATCGGTTGTCAACAAGTCGTACAGTCGAAGAGCCGCTGACCTGCACTTTGCAAGATCGCCCGCGAATCGGCCGCCGCGCGTCAATGGGAAGAGCTTTTGCGTCGTCCAGAGTGCTACGGCCGCCGATCCCGGCCTCGAGCACTCCAAGCTGATCTCGCCCAAGTGCAAATCCTGTGAAGAGAAGTAGGTATACGGAGAGTCGTGCTTGTAGAATTTGCCCACCGCAGGGTCCTTGAAGAGGATGCACCCGCATCCGTAGGGCTGAAGGCCATGTTTATGCGGGTCCACCGCTATTGAGTCGACTTCCGACAAATGATCGTAGGCCGCGCGCGTTTCCGGCAGTAAATTGTCCGCCAACGTGAAATATCCGCCGTACGCGGCATCCGCATGAATTCTGAAGCCGTAAGTCTCCTGAAGTTGCAGGATCCGGACGAGAGGGTCGACCGATCCGGTGGCCGTCGTGCCCATGGATGCCACGACGGTTCCCACATTGCCTTGCTCGAGGCGTTTCTCGAGCGCGTTCACGTTCATTCTCGCGGCGGAATCACAGGGAACCGATTCGAACGGAATGTCCAGGACTTCGCAGACGCGGCGGTGCGTATAGTGAGCCTGGTCGGAAGCGACAATTGCTCCGCCCCGACTCAAACGCTTCGAGATCCAGAGGGCCTCCAAATTGGCCATGGTGCCTCCGCCGCACAGGTGCCCCAAGAAGGTACTCCACTCGAACATCTTCGCGATTTCGGCCACCGCTTCCTTCTCCATTGCAGAGCTGCACCGCCCGCCATCGAGTGCGTGATTATTCGGGTTGATCCATAGGGACAACATATAGGCCAGACGGGCAATAGAATGAGGCGGTTTGATCATTTGACCGATGTACAGCGGATGTGGAAACGGCTGGTTGTCCCGCATCTTCTCCGCCGCTTCCATGAGCGCGGACCTGAGCGCATCCACGTCGACTTCGGGAGCAAACTCGGGCAACGAATCAAATCCCGTTTCCAAAACGGAGAGTGCTTCATGCAAGATTTCCAAGCTCTTAAGTTCGAGAGTCATCTCTTACTCCGTACAGTGATACCGCGTGCGGGGCATGCCGCCAAAAGATGCGACATCTCCGCGACCGTCCGTGAATGTCGTGTCGCCGTGAACCGCAAGAAAATTCCGCGGCCGGACCCGACGAGCCGGTATCGGAGTCATTCACGATCCCGACAAGGATACCCGGCCCAAACCTCCGGTTCAATGCAAAAGTTCCATGAGGCGCGTCGGTTCAGTCAGGCGGGGCCGGCCTATTCCTTGAAGACGTCCCCGGAAGTCCTGCGCGAAACGGATACTCGGTTCCTCAGCAATAACATATTCATGATTACTCATACCACCAAGCCGACTGTTCGCGGTGCGGTCGGTCTACAATGGTTTCTTTGACGTGCCGTGATACAATTCGCTTCCCGCTCCGGGATAGATCTTACGCGCCTCCGGAGGAATGGGCATCTCCGGGGCCGGCCAGACGTCGGAACGAGGCTCGGGTCCTTCCCGCGTGACCTCCGAAGCCGCGGTGTCCGCCATGACGGGCTTCTCGCGAATGTTTCTCCCTTGCACATTGACGCTGAACTCCACGGGAATATTGTTTGGGTCAAATGAATAGATGGAGCGAATGAAGCCGTGGTCCACCATTTCGGAGACCCAGAAACCAGCGGAGTCCAGCCTTGCCTTGAGCTCCCACAGCATCTCCTCCGTTTCAACGCCGAACGACACATGATCGAATGCGAACGGACCCTTGACGGGAGCCCCATGATCCTTCTCCGGTATGGGTTCGACTCCGGGCCATTCGAAAAAGGCGATCAAGTCGTTTTGGGAAAGTTCAAAGAAATAGTGTCGGTACCCGGGATGACCTATCCCGGCCACCAGTCTCATGCCCAACAGATCCCGCCAATAGCGAATAGTGGAGTCCATGTCGCCGGTAGCCATGGCTAAGTGATTGATGCCATTAAATCTTACCATGTCGTGTCCCTCCGGTTATTGAGTACGAGTCTCGGTGAGCACCGGGCTCATGGCGTCATGCGAAACGCCTGTTTCAGTGTGAGCACCGCACGGGATCGGCCTGAAGTACCAAGACATAAAGAGTCCAAGAAGTCAAAGGGGGGGCCCTTGATTTTTTTGCCTCATGAAGGCCGGCGGACCACATGAAAATATTGACCCATTAAGTCTCGCGGGTGGAAGCGAGGTGTCAGAGACGTCCGAGCAGGCCTGGGGACGCAATCTCCACCGTGCGGGAGACGAGATTGCCTCGTCTCCCCGGTCCCCGTAATCAGACGCGTGATTCGATGGTAGCCTCGGACCCGAATGCGTACAAAAAAATCATTCCAGGGGTTGACAATTTCCGATCGGCCGTGTATTCGTAACACTTTAGAATTCTTGCCGTCATGATTGCCGACCCGACGCTTGGCCGGCATCCAAACCAGGGAAGAACAAGTTCTGCTGACCGAGCTGGCAATGCTGGGACTCAAACGTGTTCCCGCGAGAGAAATCGCGTGACGTTGACGGCCGTGTTCCAGGGTCTACACCCGGTGGGCGAGGACGCTCCGAATCAGATCGAGGGCACGACAAGCTTCATTGGTTACTCTGAAGCCTTGGTTCATCCTTGATCGGCCCCGAGCCCGTACCCGGACGAAATTGCTTGTGCAGCTCTCTGGAAACACTTTAGGGAATGTGGAGGACCAAGTGAGTCAAACTCTGGAACATCTTCTGTTGAAGAAGAGATCGGCAATTCTGAAACGCTGGTTGGATTTGATCTTTGACACATATCCTGCGGACGGCAGGAGCTTCTTCGCGAGCCGGCGGAACAGGATTGCCAATCCCGTCGGCGGAGCCATCGTCGATGGGGTGGACAAACTCTTCGACTGGCTTATGCAGGGAGAGAAGAGTGATGTCCGGGACATCTGCGTGTTTCTTGACAACATCGTGAGAATCAGAGCAGTTCAGGAGTTTTCCGCGTCGCACTCGATCGGGTTTGTGTTTTTTCTCAAGCATGCGATCAGGGAAACGCTGGATTCGGAGTTACGCAAGGAACAACTGCATGAAGATTTGTTGACTTTTGAGTCAAAAATCGATAGCCTAGCGCTTCTTGCCTTCGATAATTACAGTCAGTGCCGAGAACAGCTCCATCAGATTCGGGCCGCGGAAATTCGAAATCGGACGTCCCGGCTTCTGGAGAGAGCTTGTCAGAAATACGGGATGCCTTCCGAGTGGTAGGCTCCTGGGCGTAATAACGGAAAAGTCGAAACATGAGTTGAGGTGGTGGCATGAATGCATGGTTTTCCGTATTCACGGCCCTCGTTGCGGTGATAGCCCTTGTTCTGCTGGCCATGTTGGGTGTGGAGACAATAGGCCTGAAATCCATTTTCGGCGTCATTATCCCCTATGTGGCCTTCGTCATCTTTTTCGTCGGGGTGGCTTATCGCATCATCGGTTGGGCCAAGGTACCAGTTCCTTTTCGCATTCCGACAACCGGCGGGCAGGGGAAATCGCTGCCGTGGATCAAGGCCAGTTACACGGATGCCCCGTGGACCACGTTGGGAGTCATCTTGCGGATGGCCTTGGAAGTCCTTCTGTTTCGCTCACTATTCAGAAACACCAAGGCGGAAGTGAGGGAAGGACCCAGAATCACGTACGCGTCGGCCCAGTGGCTCTGGCTTGCCGGTATCCTGTTTCACTATTCATTTCTTACGATTATCCTGAGGCATGCACGATTCTTCTTCGAGAACGTGCCGTCCTTCGTGGAGATGCTCTCTTCGGTCGACGGTTTTTTTCAGATCTTGGTGCCGACTTTGTTCCTGTCCGACCTGGCATTCCTGGCTGCGGTGACGTACCTGTTTCTGAGGCGGGTGGTTCTTCCCCAGATGCGCTACATTTCCCTTCCCGCAGACTACTTCCCCCTGTTTCTCATCGGCGGCATCGGCATTTCCGGCGTGCTCATGAGGCAGGTGTGGAAGGTCGACCTCTTGAAAGTCAAGGAATTGACCATGGGATGGTTTACCTTCCATCCCGTTGTACCGGAAGGCCTCGGCACGATCTTTTACGTTCACGTCTTTCTCGTGAGTTGCCTGCTGGCGTACATCCCGTTCAGCAAGATCATGCACATGGGGGGCGTATTCCTCAGTCCGACGAGGAACCTTGCCAACGTGAACCGAAGTGAACGATACGTCAATCCGTGGAATTATCCGGTCAAGGTCCACACGTACGACGAGTATGAGGACGAATTCCGGGAGAAGATGAAAGAGGCCGGAATCCCGGTGGATAAGGAGTAACCATGGAACTGGATAAGCTTCCCAAGCCGGAAGAAATGCAGATAGATCTGACGCCGCCCGAGTCCGGGTGGATGGATACCCCTGTCAACATGCGGGACGGCACGTACAGCTATCCTGCCGCCGCCAAGAATCTGAAGATTCTTGACATGCCCAATCCGAGGGAATGGTCGGTCACTGCGGATGACTGGAAACTTCCCCAGAATTGGCAGGAAATCATTCTCGAGGGCTTCAAGGAGAGGCTGGAGAAATATCGCTCCTTCAAGCTCTTCATGGACATCTGTGTAAGGTGCGGCGCATGCGCGGACAAGTGTCACTTCTTCATCGGATCGGGAGATCCGAAGAACATGCCCGTGCTGAGGGCCGAATTGCTGCGGTCCGTGTACAGAAAGAACTTTTCCACTCTGGGCAGAATGCTCGGGCGTTTTTCAGGCTCCAGAGAGCTGACGCTGCCCGTGCTCAAGGAATGGTTCTATTACTTCTTCCAGTGCACGGAGTGTCGTCGATGCTCTGTCTACTGCCCGTACGGCATCGACACCGCGGAAGTGACGATGATCGGCAGGGAGTTGCTGAATCTTGTCGGTCTCAACATCAACTGGGTGATCGAACCCGTAGCGAACTGCTTCCGGACCGGTAACCACCTTGGAATCCCCCCGCACGGACTCATCGACATGTGGGAGTTCATGGTGGACGACATCGAAGACATCACCGGGATCAAGGTCGACCTGCCCGTCAACAAGAAGGGTGCGGAGATACTCTTTGTGACGCCCTCCGGTGATTACTTTGCCGATCCCGGAACGTACACCTGTATGGGGTACTTGATGCTGTTCCACGAGCTGGGGCTCGACTACACCTGGAGCACCTATGCATCGGAAGGTGGAAACTTCGGGTTGTTCACTTCACATGAGATGATCAAGCGTCTCAATGCGAAGATTTACGCGGAAGCAAAGCGTTTGGGCGTGAAATGGATCATTGGGGGCGAGTGCGGCCACATGTGGCGAGTCATGCATCAGTACATGGAGACCATGAACGGGCCGGCCGATTTCCTCGAAGAGCCCGTTTCGCCCATTACCGGGACCAAATTCGAGAACTCCAAGCAGACGAAGATGGTCCATATCACCGAGTTTACCTCCGATCTCATCAGGAACGGCAAGCTGAAGCTCGATCCGAGCAGAAACGACAGATTCCGCGTCACCTACCACGATTCGTGCAACCCGGCGCGGGCCGCGGGACTGATGGAGGAGCCACGGTACGTGCTGCGGAACGTGGTCAACAACTTTTTCGAGATGCCGGAGAATTCGATCAGGGAACACACCTACTGTTGCGGAGGCGGCGCAGGGTTGGGGAACGACGAGAACCTCGACATGAGGATGAGAGGCGGGTTTCCCCGGGCCAACGCGGTGAGACACGTTCGAGACAAGCACGACGTGAACCGGTTGATCTGCATGTGCGCGATCGACAGAGCCACACTGACCGCTTTGATGCACTATTGGGCCCCTGATGTGGAGGTAGGCGGCATCCATGAGCTGCTTGCCAACGCGCTCATCATGGAGGGCGAACACGAAAGGAAGCTGGACCTGCGCGGTGAGCCGTTTAGCGGCGAAGAGGAGGACGAGGATGTATGATAAGGGCAAAATCATAATCGGGGTTATCATCTTTCTCGCTCTGTTGCTGTCTCCCTTCCTGTACCAACTAGGTAAGCCCGTCACGGCGCCGACTCTCGTTCTCGGGACCAAGGAGAAACAGTGTGTGGAATCACTTGCCTTTATGAAGTCTTCCCACATGGTTCTGCTGGACACGTGGCGGGACGAGGTGGTTCGTGAAGGCAAGAGTCTCTACGTGAACTCCGCGGGGAAGCCGTACAACATGAGCCTTCAGAACACCTGCATGAAGTGTCACACGACCAAGACTCAGTTCTGTGACCGCTGTCACGACTACCTGGATGTTGCACCGAATTGCTGGGATTGCCACATCGCACCGAAAGAAAAGGAGCAACAGGTCGCAAGGAGTGTGAAGTAATGGATAGCACGAGAAGAGGATTCCTCAAGATTGCCGGCCTGTCGGTGCTCGGGCTTGGTGCCAAGCCGGTGGCCGATGCGATTGCCGGTTCGGGAGAAGTGAAGTACGAGCCCGATCCCAAGGTCCTGAAGGGAAAGCGATGGGCCATGGTCGTTGATTTCAAGGCGTGCGCCAAGGCGAAAAAGGGGGCATGCGTAGACTGCGTGGAAGCCTGCCACAATGTTCATAACGTCCCGGATTTCGGAAATCCGAAGGACGCCGTCAAATGGATCTGGAAGGCGTCATTCGAAGAAGCTTTTCCGAGTCAAGCCAATCCGTACATAGAGGAACACGTTCATTCAGTGGC
>JAVHLK010000016.1 GCA_031082285.1 Desulfomonilaceae bacterium | reverse complement strand
AAAAATGCCACGGCAGTATTGTGTCTACATCCTTACGAACCGCGGAAACACGGTCCTCTATACAGGGGTGACCGGCGATCTCAAGAGACGCGTATATCAGCACCGACATAAGCTCGTGCCCGGCTTCACGAGCCGGTACAACGTCACAAAATTGGTATTCTATGAAATCACGGATGACGTGAACGCAGCCATGGAACGGGAGAAGCAGATCAAGGCGGGATCTCGGCAGAAGAAGATCGACCTTGTCAATGCGATGAACCCGGAGTGGAAAGATTTGTACGACTACCTGTGACCAGTGGCTGGGTTGCATTGAGGGGCGGTCTGGTCGCTGTAGGTCCAAGAGCCGGCTCCGTCCTTGCGAGGAGCGCAGCGACGTGGCAATCTCAGCCGTTCCCGGACATGCAAAGCGAGATTGCTTCGCTCCGCTCGCAAAGACATGGGCAATCTCAGCCTTTGCCGAGCATCCAAAGCGAGATTGCTTCGCTTCGCTCGCAAAGACATGGGCAATCTCGGCCTTTCCCGCACATCCAAAGCGAGATTGCTTCGCTTCGCTCGCAAAGACATGGGCAATCTCAGCCGATCGGCAATACGTGACCCTATTTAGGACATTCCGTCTACGATTTCACCGAGGACTGCTCCAAGACATGAATGATGTTCAATACGACCTGGTTGGCCGGCGTACTCAGGCCGTAATTCCCGCCCAGTTCGACGACTTTTCCCGCGAACGCCTCGACCTCTGTTTTCCGTCCCGCCTCGATGTCCTGCAGCATGGAGGTCTTGCCCTCAGGCGACAAGGTCTTGAGAACTTCCGACCAATCGACCAGGTCCTGTTCCACCAAGTTGATCCCGGCACGTTGGGCGGGCTCCAGGACTTCCCGCATCAGCATTTCCATCAATGCCCGCGCATCCTGAGAGGATTGGAAGACGCCGTAGGGTGCCCGCATGACCGCGGATGCCTGGTTGACCCCCACGTTGATCATGAACTTCCACCACAGCATGCGCATCATATCGGCCGGAGTTTCCGATGGAATTCCGGCCCGATCGAACGCTTTCCGGACGTTCCGAACTTGATCGGTGAGGACTGAATTGTCGGGCTCGCCGAAATAGAGTTTGCCCGGAGTGGTGTATGTGACGGAATTTCCCCGGCGAACCGCGTCGATTCCCAGCGCAACCGCGTAGAGAACCTTGTCCATGCCGTAGACCGCGCCGAGGTATTCTTCGCTGTCAAGCCCGTTCATCACGGAAATCATGATCGTATGCGTCCCGACCAGGTTCTTGAGGTCGTGGACCGCGTCCGCAAGGTGGTGGTTCTTGAGAGCCACGATAATAAGATCCGCGGGTGAATCGGCTTCATCGGGATGCACGACCGGAATCGAATAATGTGTTCCGTTGATGACCAAACCCTTTTGCTGCAGCAGATCGCGGCGTTGATCCCGAGCGACCAGCACGGTTGAGAATTCGGGCGCATCGAAGAACTTGGATGCGTAAAAGGTGCCCATTGCGCCGGCGCCCAGGATCGCGACGTTCTTGATTTCCATGAGTGTTTCCTCCGGAGTGATGAATTGACGGACGATCGACTCGTCTCTGAGTTTTTCCTATTGACTTGACGGAAACTAATGTTATTCTGTCTTTTTAATTGATAGAGGGGTTACGGTCCCCCCTACCCAGATTCTCAACCGGAGGAAAGAAATGCAGTGCGTGACTCTGAAAAAGGGTGTCGAGTGTGCTTTCATGACCAGAAAAGGTTGCAATTTCAACGGCGGCCACTGCCATGAGGTCGTCGAATCCTGCCAAGGCTGTTCCCGGACAGTGACATCCTCACATGGAACGTTCTGTTCCGTTGCTCCTCAACCTGCCGTGAAATGGGCCCGAGGCAACTGCAACTTCGCTACTCACATCGATCGCAAAGCCGCTGAACAGACCCAGAAGATCAATCCGCTCAAAGCCTCAAAACGGGCCGCAGCTTCAAGGTGACACTGGGGATCTCTGTCCGGAAGGGGACAACCCTTCCGGATGACCGGCCGGCCCCGCGTTCCGCGCCTCCTTCCCCTTTTCGGGAATCCATTACAAGATGTACCGGCTCAAGTCGTCACTCTTGACGATCTCCTGGAGCTTTTCGCGGACCATCCGGGGCGTGATCTCAACGGTAACTCCATACATGTCCGGCGCCTCGAAGGAAATCTCCTCCAAGAGCTTCTCCATGATCGTGTGAAGGCGCCGCGCGCCGATATTCTCCGCGCGTTCGTTCACTTCCGCGGCCAGGGCCGCAATCTCCGCAATCGCCTCGTCGTGGAACTTCAGCGTGACGCCTTCGGTCTTGAGAAGCTCCTGATACTGAAGCACCAGGGCATTTTTCGGCTCGGTGAGAATACGCACAAAATCTTCCCGGGTCAGAGCCGATAGCTCCGCGCGTAGCGGGAACCGCCCCTGAAGTTCCGGAATGAGGTCGGAAGGCTTTGCCACGTGAAACGCGCCGGCTGCAACGAAGAGGATGTGATCCGTTCGGATGACGCCGTGCTTCGTGTTCACGGTGGACCCCTCTATGATGGGAAGGAGGTCTCGCTGCACGCCTTCACGGGACACGTCCGGCCCGTGATGAGCCGACCCGCTTCCCGCGACTTTGTCCAACTCGTCGATGAAGATGATCCCGGTCTGCTCGACCCTCTCTTTGGCCGACTTCGTGACCTTATCCGTATCCACGAGCTTGTTCAGTTCTTCTTGTACGATGATTGAGAGCGCTTCCGGAACTTTGACTCGCCGGCGCTTCGTCTTACCCGGAAAGAGATTGGAGAACATGTCCTTCAGGTTTATGTCCATCTCCTCCATTCCCGCGGGAGAGAACACTTCCACAACGGGAACCGCGCTCACCTGAGTCTCGATTTCGACCTCCCGATCGTCGAGTTTTCCGTTGCGGAGCATCTTTCTGAACTTCTCTCTCGTCTTCTGAGCGACCTCCATATCCTCGTACTGTTCCTGCGAGGCCTGCGGGCCTATGGTACTCCGACGCACCTTTTTGGGCACCCTTGTCGGGAGAAGTATGTCCAGAAGCCGCTCTTCAGCGAGTTCTTCGGCCTTGGGTCTCAGTACCTCGTACTCTTCCTCTCGGGCCATGGAGATGCCGATTTCCAGGAGATCCCGAATCATGGACTCCACATCACGGCCCACGTAACCGACTTCGGTGAACTTGGACGCTTCAACCTTCAGGAAAGGAGATTGCGCGAGTCGGGCCAATCTCCGTGCGATTTCCGTCTTTCCCACCCCTGTGGGGCCGATCATGATGATGTTCTTCGGTGCGATCTCGTCTCGAAGGTCCTCCGGCACCTGCCGTCGTCTCCAGCGATTCCGCAACGCGATCGCGACCATTTTCTTGGCGCTGTTTTGACCGACAATGTATTTGTCCAGTTCCGCCACTATCTTGCGTGGTGTAAAAGTTTCCATTCCGCCTCGTTACGCTGTTTATCCACCATGTCCGTGCCGGCCGCCCACGACTGAGGATCGGGTGCCGATACGCTCCATACAAGAAATATGGGCAGGACGACGACCGATTTCAAGCTTTGGAGCCTTGGAGTTCCTCGATTGCCAGGTCGGTGTTGGTGTACACGCAAATGTCCGCGGCTATGCCCATGGAAACCCGAGCCACCTCGGCCGCATCCATGTCGGTGTGACGCAAGAGGGCTCGAGCAGCCGCCAACGCGTAGTTGCCTCCGGAACCGATCGCGATGACGCCGTCATCGGGCTCCACCACGTCCCCTGTGCCGGACAACAGGAGAGTCTTTTCCTGGTCCGCGACAATGAGGAGAGCCTCCAATCGCCTGAGCATCCTGTCCGTTCGCCACTCCTTGGCCAATTCCACGGCGGATCTCGTGAGGTTATTCGAGTATTTCTCCAACATTTGCTCGAATTTTTCCAAGAGTGTCAGTGCGTCCGCAGTGGAACCCGCGAAGCCTGCCAGCACTCCCCCGCTCTTGCCCAAACGACGCACCTTGCGCGCCGAGTGCTTGACGACCGTCTCACCCAACGACACCTGTCCGTCACCCGCCATAACCACTTTGTCTCCGCCTCTCACGCACAGAACGGTGGTCGATCGTACCTTGTCGTAACCCATGAAAACGAACCTCCGATCATCCAACGCTTCGTAATCCATGTCCCGCACACGGTCAAGCAATCGGGAAATGGCGCACGCTTTGTCTTCCCAGGGCCGCACATCGTCGATGCGTCGTCTCACACTTTCGGATCATCGACTCGGCGATTCTTGTCCGATCCGTTACTCGTCGCACCGCTCCGGGGGTGGGATCGGTCGTACACGGTCATCAGCCTGCCCAGGTCCGCCTTGGTGTACCGTTGCGTCGTGGAGAGGCCGGCGTGACCGAGCAATTCCTGTATGGACCTCAGATCCGCTCCGCCGTGGAGCATATGGGTGGCGAAAGAGTGCCTGAACGCATGAGGCGATACATCCCGCGCCAAGACCGCGACGTCAAGATAGCGTTTGAGTATACGCCTTACGCTGCGTGAAGACAACGGCGCTCCGCGGTGATTGAGGAACAGGGCTCCATGACTCTTCATCCCGAGGGTCTGCGTCTCGAGTGCGGCACGGACCGGCAGGTAGGACCGTACCGCGTCAACGGCCTTGGATCCCACGGGAGCGTACCTTTCCTTTCTCCCTTTGCCCATGACCCTCACCCACCCGTTGGTGAGGTCAACGTCTTCAACCTTGAGCGAGGTGAGTTCTCCCACCCGAAGACCGGAGGAATAGAGGAGTTCGAACATCGCGCGGTCTCGGAGCGGCATGTCCTCATTTCGGGCAAAGAACCGGTGCACTTCGTCAACACTCAGGGCACGTGGGAGCGGCTGATCGCGCTTGGGAGCCTTGACCTGCGCCGCGGGGTTGCAGGGCACCACGCCCTCGCGGACCAGAAACCCGAAAAAGGTTCTGATTGCGGTCAGTTTTCGGCCGATTGTCTCTTTCTTCACCTTTCCGAAGCGGCCGGCAATGAAGCCGCGGACGTGGAAAGCATCCACCAGACTCACTTCACCGGCCCTCGCCAACCCCACGGAGCGCTGCAGGTACGTGTGGAAATCCTCGAGATCGGATCGGTATGCTCGTACGGTCTCACCGGACCGAAGCTTCTCTGTTTTCAGATGTCGCATGAACATCTGTACGGCTTCCAGAAAATTCACAGGGGTCTTCTCCTTGTCGGGGTCTGATCGGGCCTTGACCATGTACACGGAATGTCTATGGTACACGATTATGAGCTATCTATCAATAGATTGTACACCTTTATTAATATTACACATTAGGTATCCCGGCGCCCCGTGTGCAAAAAACACCCGCCACTACGGAGAATCGGGCGGAATAGACCCGGTATTAACTTGACGCAATTATGACACAATTTGTCCAAGTAGGAACAAAGCGGGTGTTTTACGCCCATTTTCTCGTGGCGACGAAACGGAGCATCTTCCGGTCAAGGGCTCCGGTGGGACGTCTAACCGTCCGAAAAACAATCTCAAATCTCACGGCGGAATCCACCCGATCTCATTGGCACATATATTGCTTAACTTAATGCCGGGAACCGGCGGACGAGCGATTGCCGGACTTCCAACCTTCTTGCATGGACGGGCCGCCTCATGTCTTGGAGGCGGTCCGTAATCGCCGATGCAAGAGGTGAAGGGGTCGTGTGGAACATCTCACCGCCCTCGGGGCGCGTGCAGCCGGCACAACACCCGCGTCGTCACGCGCGAATTCCTATATACGTCGGTAGGGGCGTCAGCATCGGGGTAGTGTGTGGACAAGCTCGGGAATCCGTGACGCAAATCGGAATCAGCCCGTCGCCGGGTCCTCCGATGGTGTCGACTCGGCATTGTAATCACCCGTAATCCATTTGTTCCGTCCGTGTAGGGGGAACGGTCGCACGTGAGGATCGTGCGACCCGGCAACCGGGTTCTTCCGGAACCTGAAGGGACTCGTGCGTCCGGTGCAGGAGGATCTCCATTGTCCCGGACGATGGAACGACGATCAACAAAAATGGATGTCAAAGAAAATCGAGGAGATGGAGTCATGAAGAACGTTTCGATAATCATGTTGGCGATGTGTACGGTCATCTATGCGGGCTCGGTTCCCTTCGCGCAAGAGACCTCATGTGCAGGGCTCTATTCCGTTGCGGACGCGCTCTACAAGCAAGGTAAGTGGTCCGCTGCAAATCAAGTGGGCCGTCATGCGCTTACGAAGGCGCAATCATCCGGGGCTCCCTATGAGAGCAGGGCCATAAAATCCATGGTGTTGCTGGCAGACCTGAAGAGAGATCAAGGGAAGCCGGCTGAAGCTCGGATTCTCTGTTCCGCAGCTCGTGACGCGGCTACGAAACGATTTGGCCCCAACCATCCCGTTACGATCAACACGCTCATCAAGTTGGGCGATCTGGCCCGGCGCCAGGCGGACGACGAGACGGCAAGAGGACTCTACATCAGCGCTATGGAAGCGGCCCGTGGTGACGACATCGACGTTGCGTCGGCCTTGGTCGGCTTGGCAGGTTTGTACAAGAAGGAAGGGCGCCCCGAGCCGGCTGAAGATCTCTACCGGAGGGCTCTCGAGGTGTACGAAACAACCAGAAAGTACAGACCGTATCTCGATGAGAACATTGCGCAAACCTGTTGCGATCTTGCCGGGATCAACCGAGAACGAGGCGATTACGCCCACGCGTCGCAGGACTATCGCAAGGCGCTGGCAAAATTTGAACCGGCGGACGGCGCCAACAGTGCGAGAAGCGCGGACACTCGGGTAATCCTTGGCGATACGTACCTCGATTGGGGAAAACCCGCGAGGGCGGAGCGACAGTACCGCAAGGCGCTTGCCGCTTACGAATCCCTCAGAGGCTCCGGCGACGTCAAGGCGGCCATCACCTTGAAACGCCTCGGTGATTTGTATCTTGCCAAAGGAAACTACCCAAAGGCGGAACGGTCCTACACCCAGGCGGTAGCCGTACTCAAGAGCTGCATGCCCACATGCGACGACACGTTGTCGGCCGCTCTGAAGGCGCTGGCCGACCTTAAGTTGAAGAGAGCCGTCAGTGAGAAAAAGGGCCCCCTTTATGAGGCGGTATTGGCTATTCTCCAGTGATTGCGAATGACGCCGAACGCGGGAGTCCTACAGATGGCGTTCGAGGTTCGGTGCCGTCTTCGTAGCCCGGGCCTCCGTGCCCGGATTCCGATCCAGGATGCGGGATTTCTCCCCGAAAGCCGACGGGCACGGAGGCCCGTCCCACGAGAGAGGTTTGAGACACCGCGCTTTCTTTCGTAGCCCGGGCCTCCGTGCCCGGAAAGCTCTGGTTACGTATATCAGACTCGGTAACGGGAGTAGAATGTGTTACCGAATTTAAACCATGAAGATCTAAGCACAGGGTTTCGGGAATACGGATACGAATTCGGTATCGTATCCCCGATCAACACCGATCACGATTCGTGACGGGTGCTGGGGCCGGTAAACAGCGAAAATTCACCAGGGTCCCGCGGAAGGCGGGATGCCCGGCGTCTCCCCGGCGCCTGTAAATGCGACCGTAGTAATGAAATGACGTACTAACTGGACGCCAGTGGGGCCGACTTCCCATTCATGTTCACCCCGTCCGACGGCCGCCGCGCGCCCGGTGCATGGTGAGCCTTCGACTTTCCGGGATTCTTTTTGACCGACACCCGCGCATGTTCTATATTTTGACAGCGGCATGACATGGGGTCCCGGAAGTGCGCAATCGGGAGTCATACGCGGTCAAGTCGTTCAATGAAGAAATAGGTTCTCCACTCCGGGGGGTAAGTATATGGACGGTCCAAAATCCATCCTTGTCGTGGATGATGAAGAGCGAAACCTCGATCTCCTCGAGTTTCTCCTGAAGAGCCTGGGGCACCGAGCGGTGCGGGCGGCCGACGGATCTTCGGCTCTCGGCAAGCTCGCTCCGGAGATCGACCTGGTGCTCTTGGACGTGATGATGGCCGGAATGGACGGCTATGAGGTTGCGCGAAGGATTCGTATGCACCAGGAGTGCGCGGATGTACCCATCATCATGGCCACGGTCCTCACAAGCAAGGAGGACCGGCTCCGGGCCGTGGAGGCCGGTGCCAACGATTTCATCGCCAAGCCCATTGACAAGGTGGAACTGAAAGTCCGGATGGACTCCCTGCTCAAGATCAAGGAAGCGCGAGATGCGCTGAAAACGCAGCAGGCAGAGCTGGAGGACATGGTCGAGGCGCGGACCCGGGCCTTGCGGCAGAGCGAGAGCCGGTACAGGATGCTGGTGGAAAATGCTCCCGTCGGGCTCATATCCTGTAGCCTGCACGGAGAGATTCTTGACCTGAATGGGGCACTCTTGGAGATACTCGGATCCCCCTCCCGAGAGATTACTCAACAGATTAATGTCCTGCAGGACTCTCGATTGGTAAAGGCAGGTATCGCGGCGGACATCAAGCGGTGCATGAATTCAGGTGAGCCCATCGTGTCGGAATACGATTACACGTCAATGTGGGGAAAACGTGCGCATCTTTGCATTCATATGGTCCCCATACGGAATGGTGATGGTACGATCACGGGGGGGCAAGCGATAGTAGAAGACGTCACGGATCGAAAGAAAGCTGAATCCGCATTGATGGAGAGCGAGCAGCGCTTTCGAGCCGTCTTCGAGACCGCTCAGGACTGCATATTCATCAAGGACCGCGACCTCAGGTACACGCATGTCAATCCAGCGATGCTTAATCTTCTAGACATGCCGGGTTCCATGGTCGTCGGGCGAACGGACACGGATCTGTACGGTGATGAGCAGTCAAAGACGCTTCATGAGGTCGACGTGCGAGTCCTCGGAGGACAGGTCATCGAGTCCGAACACTCTTTGATGCTGAGAAAAGGCGGGATAACGATTAGTTGTATCAAAGTCCCCATGGAAGATTCAGAACACAATATCATTGGAATATGCGGAATTGCCCGTGATGTGAGCGTGTATCGACAGAGGCAATGGAACGAGGACGCGGGGGGCGGAACCTACGTCAGTGACTCGCCGCTCATGCGTGAAGTGATCGATGGGCTGCACCGCGTTGCCGGGATCGATTCCACCGTTCTCCTTCAGGGAGAGAGCGGTTCCGGTAAAGACTATATGGCACGATATCTCCACGAAGTGTCTCATCGTGCAGGCGGACCGTTCTTTGCCATCAATTGCGCGGCGTTGTCCCCCGAGCTTTCCGAATCGGAACTGTTCGGACACGAGGCAGGGTCCTTCACGGGTGCACGAGGAAGAAAGCGGGGATTACTGGAATTGGCGGAAGGCGGCACGCTTCTGCTCAATGAAATCGGCGAACTGTCATTATCTCTCCAAGCCAAGCTCCTGACATTTCTCGATACGCGGTCGTTCACTCGCGTAGGCGGGGAAAAGAGCATTTCGGTGAACGCTCGGCTGGTGGCCGCGACCAATAGAGATTTGCAGAACGAAGTGATGAGCGGGCGTTTCCGTCGGGACTTGTATTACCGCATCAATGTCTTTTCCATTCGTATCCCGCCTCTCCGGGAGCGCGTCGAAGACCTGCCTCGCCTCGTCGAACAGCTTCTCGAAGGGCTGGCGAGGAAACTGGGAATGGCCTTCACTCCCACCATAAGTACAGGCTGCATGGAAACCCTTGCCGACTATCATTGGCCCGGCAACGTCAGGGAACTGAGGAATGTCCTGGAAAGAGCAATAATCCTGGGAGAAGGTCACAGGATCGAACTCGGCAACCTTGCCGGCAGGGATCGGGACATGACGATCGAGGAAACCGCGGGCTGGTCCATGGCGGTGACCTTGCACGCCGGCCGGTCTCTCAACGAGGTCATTCGAGATGTGAAGGCGGGCCTGATCGGTGAGGCTTTACGCCGTACGCGGGGACGGAGACAACAGGCGGCGGAATTACTCGGCGTGTCTCGGGACGCGCTCAAGCATCATATCAGGTCGCTCGGAATACATTCGTGAACGAGTGTCGGCGCGGGAAGTCGCGGGGCGCGCATCACAGTTGCTTGAGTGTGACCGCGGCCTTGGGGCACACCGCGGTGCACGATTCGCAACCGGTGCAATATGCCGGACTGCATACCGTTACCTCTCCGTTCTTCGCATCGAAGACGGCCTTGGGGCAAATGTTGGCACATGCACGGCAACGCGTGCAGTCCTCTTCTTTGATGACGGGCATGAACATCTTCGGAGACCTTCCCGCGAGTGAAATCGTCCGGCTACACTACATAAGAATGCCGGTCGGAATCGAGAACCCGGCTGTATACTAAGATACTGTCGTTCGCGAAAAACGCAACCCCGGAGGACTCCGGACCGATCATCTTTGTGACGAGTCCGGGGGAACGGAAATACTTGCGACATAGATCCGACGGAGAGTCTGTTTGGCTATTCCGTGGTCGACCACGTCCCAGGGGAAGACCTCGTCGCCCGCTCGTTCGCGATGGAGGTAAAAAACAGGGTCGAGTGATTCAGTGCCGACAAGCCTCGGACGCGATTTCGCACGTGCGCCGGCAGCTGTGAGGGCCGCGGAAATTCTGCGGTCTCCGCGGGAGATCAGTCCTTGAAGCAGTGCCTGGGGAACGGATTCGGAACGGATAACCAGATTGGGCCTGCGCTTGAGCCCATTTTGAACCAGGCGGATTCTCCTGCGCAACGTCTGAGCCTCTGCCATGCCGGCCCATTGAAACGGGGTCCACGGTTTGGGAATGAAGGGGTTGAGTTGAACGCCGATTCGACCGATTCTGCCCAAGGGTCGCGACGCCTTGACGAATATGTCTCGGGCCGTCGATACGAACTCAACGATTGCCTCCACGTCTTCGTCCGTCTCGGTGGGAAGTCCGACCATGAAATAGAACCGAATGTTTGGAATGCCTTGGGAAACGAGTTTGCCCACGAGATCGTGGAACGCGTCTGAAGGCAGGTCCTTTCCTATCACTTTTCTCAATCGTTGGGACGCGGCTTCGGGAGCCAGCGTAGCCGTTTTCTGACCGGTCCGGGCCAACAGGCGTATCACCTTATCCGACAGTCCCTCGGGTCTGATTGACGACAGAGAGAATCGTCCTCCCCGATCGACAATATATTCAAGAATATCTTCGAGTTCCGGATGCCCGGCAAGATCGGACCCGATCAGGCCAATGGTTCTCCCCGTCTCGATCGCCCGATCCGCCTGTTGCTTAAAAGCACTGAACTCGCGATAGCGAACCGGGCGGTGAATCCAACCCGCCGCGCAGAATCTGCAGCCCCTGCCGCAGCCTCGATTCGACTCCACAAGCAACGACTCGCCGAATTCGGCTTCCTTGGAGAACAGCACGGAAACCGGGACCGGCAGGTCCGTCGAGACGCGCTTCACCGCCCTCACGCGACCGGGAAACCCGGGAAGGTGTTTGATTTCGCGAATCAGCCCGTCTGATCCGTATGTGAAATCATACGAGGAAGGAACATAAACGCCTGTCGTGTCTCGGAACGCGCTCAGAAACCCTCGTCTATCCGTCAACGCGTACCGTGACCGGGCCAACGCGTCGGCCAGAACCGCAAACAGACCGGTTACCTCACGATGTTGGTCGAGCTCTCCGATGAAGGCGAGGTCGAGAAACGGAGCCAAAGGTTCGGGATTCAGGGAGACCGAGACTCCTCCTGCCATGACGAGAGGGTCAGCAGCTCCTCGGTCCCGCTGCAGCGGGGGAATGCCCGATGCGTTGAGCAGGCCGGGTACCGCGGGGTAGTCGTTCTCAAAAGGAATGCTGAACGCGATGACGGAAAAGGAGTTGAGGGGACGTGACGATTCCTCGGACAACGGAACGTGTCCCCGTCTGCTCGGTTGAACGGCGGGGTCCGGCCGGAAGAAGCGTTCGGCACTAAATTGCGGATGGTTGTTGAGGTAGTGATACACGTACTGGAAACCGAGATTGCCCATACCGACGCGATAGGCATTGGGATACACGAGCGCTACGGCAATCGCCGAGCCCTCGTTCCGTACGTATGCTCCTGTTTCGCCGGGCCTTGTCATTGGTCAAACGGAATTGGGACGCGTCGCCGCGGTTCCCGAACCGCGCCTGCATGACGATGAAGGAACGTGTCGGGTGAGGGTTGTGCGCGACGGCCCCGACATGATGACGGCGAGCGCGTCTTGGGTAGGCACACGCGAACCGTACCTATTGCGAATCCCATGCCTTGATTTTCTCAATGTACTCTTCGGGAAATTCCCAGAATATCGCGGCATTCAGCACGAGTTTCTTATAATCCCTGGTAGGTCTCATGTCTCGGCCGCCGGCCTTGTTGGGGTTGGCAAGGTAGAGCCAGGCCATAACCTTTTTTCCGTCTCGAACTCGGGTGACCTGGACTCGATTGTTCCCGCGGGAATAGAAATACGGATGGCCCTCCTTTCGATCGAATGCCTTGAGCAGGGATTCGTCGATCTCGAGGAGAATCCCCCATATGACGGAATTGTCCTTGTGTTCAAGGTTTGCCGTTCCGCCCGCCCGCCCATGTGAGTAATAGTTCCACACGAAGTCATAACCCTCAAGAGTAGCAGGCGAGGCCTCCACAACGAGTGAAGAATCGTGACCGCTTCCCTCCAGCCATGAGCGGAGTTCCGATCGGTTCATATTAGAGCCGTAAGAGAATATAAAGTCTGTGGCCATGACTGCTCCTCCACGTATTCAGTCACAAAGGACTACGAATAGTAAGCTGAGTGCCGTACGTTGTCAATGTTTCAGGAAGGTTGAAATCCTTGCGGGAAGCAATTGAGGAGCAGGCGGGACGAGAATCAGGCCCGGGGATGCCCCGGTTTCCCCCGAGGATGAGCGTCCGCGGGAGTGCATATGGTAAGAACAAGGTCTTCGAGTATGGATCTCGGAGACTGGTGACCGAGTCGGGACGACTTCATCATGACGTCGGCGTCCAGTACGGCTTCCATGATGCGGACAAGCTTCTCCATCGGGAACTTCTGCGCGTCCTTCAAGGCCAGATAGAGGGGGTAGTCATTCATGGAGAGAAGCTTGTACCTTCCCTTCCGGGCCATTTCCGGGTGTGCGTCGCGGGCATCGCGCGCCAGACGTTTAAACGCGTCGAAAGAAATGTCGGGCCTCCATTCCTTACGGAACACGGTGAACAAGAGTTCTCGGGCGACCAGGAGCCTGCGCACATCGGCGGCTATGGCTCCCAGAGTCTGGAGCGGATGGTCCACGAGCTTCAAGTTCTCGTGGAGTGCGGGGAGACACTTTCTGATGTCGGCAGTTCGCAAGGCGTTGGTAAGATCAAAGAACGAGGCTTCGTGAAAGTCTGAAAACACGTCTCGGACGTCCTTGGACGTTACGGTTTCGCGCTCGCCCACGAAGCCGATCAGTTTCTCCATCTCTCCGTGAAGCCGGCGGATCTCCTTTCCGGAACGAGCATACATCTCGTCGAGGGCGTCTTGAGCGATCTTCTTGCCCTTTTCGACGAACCACTCTTTGACGCGGCGGTCAAAGAATGACCGGTCCAGGCCTCCGCCGTACTTCTGTTCGCGGGCCGCGCACTCCACCACGCGACCTCTCTTTTCGATTACCTTGACAACCTTTTTTCGGCGATCCACTGCAGGAGCGGTGAATATCAGTACCGTCCCCTCGGGAAACGAGGAAGAGATAAGCTCTTCAATCAGGTGTTCGTCGGTTCCGACCGATGTTGGTTTTCCCTCTTCCATGAGTGCCTGAGCAGCGGCTCTCAGAATATCCTTGTCGTCATTGGAGATTGAATCGCCGGCCGCCTCGCTCAACCATTCCGACCCCTGTTCCACATCGGAACGATCAACCCCCGCTACAGTCAGCAATTGGGACAGCGCCTTCAACGCGGCGCGCCGCGCTCCGGACCGCCAAGACTGAGTCACCTTCGCCACAAGCTTGCTCCGATCGGTGCGGCTCATAAACACGGGTGTTTGATCCACCAGGATCACGCGCTCCCCCCCGAAGAGAGACGGAGTGAACAGCTGCGACGAGAGATCCCCGAGATCCGGATTGTTTCCGTCGATCACGATGAAGTTGGTCTTGCGCAGTTCGGCCGAGATCGTACGATCCACGATGTGACGCACCTGTTCCTTTACCAGGAACTCGTCGCCGTAAAAGAGCCAAAGGTCGTCCTTGCCGGCCTCCGGAGAGGCGTCGGCGGTCCTCTTTTTCATGAGAACTCCCGTATGGAGGCGCCTCGGGGACGTCCGTACGTTGGCCGCGGCGGCTCTGAGGAAGCCCGCCGACGCGCCTTGAACGTTCGTGAAGATCCGATCGCCCGTAGCGCAGGAAAAACGGCCGCGGGTCCCACTTCAGTCGTGTAAGACGGCCTGCGCCTGCCCGAACATGGGGTAGGGGGTGAACACGGTCCGGATGTGTGATTGTGTGCCCGAGAATGCCGGGAGCGGCCGATCCGAGTGGTCAATCCGCTTCCTCAGTGTTGTACGGAGTAAGAAAGGTCTTCCCTCCTACGCGTCACTGCGATCAACCGATGACGGGTCGCGTCGTATCGCCCGCGCGGGCGATCGCTGCAGCGGAAAGTCAGTCGGCCGACTTCATCGAGTACGCCTACTTGGGTTCTATCTTCTCGTTGGAAGGTTCCTTGTGTTCGGAAGTGGGCGGCGGCGGTCCTGCCGGAGTGTCTTCGATCTCCATGCTCCGCTTGAAGGTCTTGATTCCTTTTCCTATACCGCCCATGATTTCGGGAATCCTCTTGGCTCCGAAAATCATGACCACGATAAGAAGTATGAGAATAAGTTCCCATGGGCCCGGCATCATTGGGGTATCCTCCGTAACCCTCTGAAGAGGGTTATTTTTTTGAAACTTTTCGGATTCGGTCACAGTCATTATAGAAGAGATAAGGCAACACGTCAAATTTTCCATTGGGTCGGGAGAGTGCGCGGATTGCGACCGATACGTCGGATTGTGGACAGTCCGCTATGTAGCGAAGAGGACTGGCCGTTACCACGCGTGGGGGTGAGAATATGTCCGATTCCGTACAGATGTTTAAGGTGATTTTTTTGGCGGCGAAACGCGTAATGGTGTGATATTATGCCTCAAACGGAGTTTGTCCAACAGTTGGCACCCACCTTGCATAACTGAAGGGCATGAAAAATACAAAGGAAGGCAACATGAGCCAGAACAGCGACAAACTCGACAAGAACAACGACCGGCAAGAAGAGGTGATCGCTACCCTCATCAATCCCATTCACGTATTTTCCGGCGCCGTGTCGACCAAAGACTATATTAATGCACAGAAACAGCTGCTGAGGGATTTCGGAGAGGAGATCTACTTCAACTGGCAGCTGGAGATTCTTCATTCCGAAATTGCGTCGATAATCGAGGAAATACGACTTGAAAATCGGGGTCCTCGTCCCAATACAAACGTGGTAGGTCAAGCGTAATCGCCGCATTCACGACCGTCCCGTCCAATGGAGGAGAACTCGGACCGACGATCGATTAGGACAACAAAGAACGAGAGCGGGTCTCCGCTGTGGAGGAAAAGGTAAGATAGACCATGGAAGGGAATTACGGTGATTCCCTTCCTCCCACCCTCATGAATGCCTGTCGGCCCGGGAGTTTTCATCTCCCGGGCTTTTTTCTTTGGTCTTGTCGCAAAACCATGGTTGCGGCCATGTCGGGCTTGCAAACCTGAAAGATGAAAGACCTGTTTCGAGACGGACACGTCGCACTTCTCCGCGTCAAGCCGGCAATCATATGCTATAGTGCTCATCCGGAACTGCACAAATGTCCGGCACAGCCCGTGGAGGGAGGGACTGCTCGTGTTAATCGTTTCAGATGAATGGAAGAAGCTCTATCCGGAAGCCCACGTCGGTGTCCTCGTCATGACCGGGGTTTCCAACCCTGCTGCGCATTCCGGTCTCGATCGAGAGAAGAAACAGCTGGAGGAGGATCTTCGCACCCTTTTCAAGGATGCCGGGGAACTGAAGTCGCAAGACACGGTCAAGGCCTACCAGTCCTATTACAAGCGGTTCAAGAAGACCTATCACGTACTGCAACAGGTACAGTCCGTATGCTTCAAGGGTAAGTCGATTCCCGCGGGTGCGGCATTGGTCGAAGCAATGTTCATGGCGGAACTCAGGAACATGCTCCTCACCGCGGGCCACGATCTGGGAATGGTTGAACCGCCGCTGAGACTGGACGCGTCAAAGGGAGACGAGACGTACGTGCGGATGAATGGAAAGGAACAAATACTCAAGGCGGGCGACATGTTCATTGCGGACGAGAAGGGCGTTATTTCCAGTGTCATATATGGCCCCGACCACCGGACAAGAATACGCTCTTCGACCACCAAGGTCTGTTTCTCGGTCTACGCGGTTCCCGGCGTCGGAGAACAGGCCGCGCTGCAGCATCTCCAAGGTATCGAGGCGTACGTAAGAATATTCTCTCCCGAGGCCCGGGTGGAAGTGCAAAAGGTGTACGGCGCGTACTGAGGCTCTCGTGTCTGCCACTAAATGTTGCGGACACCCTTGCGCTTGTCATTGTGACCCGGACGAAGGGGAGGCCACGGCAATGCCGGCCGATCATACGGCATTGAGATCGCTCCGTCGACGCGATCAATGAATGTACCCGTTGGGTTCCAAAGTCGAGCTTTGAGAAACCGCGAACTTCATCAGATCCGGTTCGATGACGCTCATGCGGGTCTGATCGTCGATCTTGGCGGCGATGAATGAGACAAGATTCTCGAAATCCGCCTCGGAGACGACGGGAAGTTCCCCGTCCCTCGCGGCGCACGGGTAATCCAGAGCGACAAAATTTCCCGTCCGTGGATCCACCTCGCCCGACAACTGGATGACTTGTACATTGCGTCCCGTGGTACGTCGTCCGACAATGGCCAATCCCCTCGATTTGGAGAAGTATAAAACGGCCATCTTGTAAATACCCGGTGATTGAAACAGCTCGTAAGGGTTCATGTAACGCATCTCATGTGGAGTATCGATTCGGCCGAATCCCGACCCCAATCTTGTGGCCATGATGAAGGCTAGCAAGCCCTTGGGGCAAAGTCAAGATGGGCCTTTCGCTCCATTCCCATGCACCGTGGCGGGGAAGACGGCTCCTCCGCCGCGAGATTGCAGCGAACGAGGATGAGAAGTCGTCTCGATGGGTATCGGAAGGATCCGTGTCCTCTGCGCGGCCGGCCCTCACCCGGCCGGTCCGAGAAGAAGACGTCTCCGGGTGAGTGAGTGACTACCGGTACGACTCGGACGAACCGACATTGCCGATGGTTTCTCCATTCCTATCATATCTATCAACTAACCGAAAAAAGGCTCAGGGGTTTATTCCGCTCTTCCATTGTAAAGAACATTCCTCTATAACTATATATGGGGCGCTCGCAAATCGGAGGAACTCATGAAATCCATTATTTTCGGGCGTTGGGGAGACGCCTTGACAGACAGTCGGACCGGAAGCGAAGTTCACGAACGACCGAAGGATTCGTTGTTCCCTTCTGAGGCAGGTTTTCCGGAGAATATCGTTGCCGTGATGAGCGGCAAAGGATTTCTCCAGTTCGCCGAGGACTTCAATTTCGTTCCCATGATGCGTGAATACGTGAAGCAGATCCAAGCAAAGTACTGCTGCGGCAAGTGCATCACGGGAATCAAGGGATCTAAGACTATCCTGGTGACGCTGGACCGAATCTCCCGAGGTGAGGGGCGGGAATCGGACTTGGATCTGCTTTCCAGAATGGCCGATGTCTTGAACGATGCGGCCAAGTGCTCGGTGTGCCAGAGCGCGGGGGAACTTCTCAGAGACGGTCTTCACCATTATCGCGGACATTTCGTACAAGCAATCGAGACCGGAGTGCCCCCGGATCGTGTCCGGTACCTCGGAAGCATTTCAGCTCCCTGCATGAACACATGCCCTTGTCACATCAACATTCCCGGTTATGTGGAGATGCTCCAGGAACTCCGGTACGCCGAATCGCTGGAAATCATCCGGGAGGAGATGCCGTTGCCCGGCATCACGGGCCGGATTTGCCCGGCGCCATGCGAGAAGGCGTGCAGCGTTGCGAACCTTGGAGATGCCGCAATCCCCATCAAGACGCTCAAGCGAGTAGCCGCGGATTACGAGCTCATTCACGGCTTGCCGGTTCCTCTCGAGAAAAGGAAACTCACGGAGCCTCCGGTAGCGGTCATCGGGGCCGGTCCTGCGGGGCTTTCCGCGGCGTACTATCTGAATCGACTGGGTCACGAGGTCACACTGATGGAGGGTCTCCCCATTTCGGGCGGGATGGTTTCGGTCGGCATACCTCCCTATCGACAGCCCCGTGACGTGCTTGACCGAGAGATCGCCATCATCAGGGACTTGGGTGTGAACCTGGAATGCGGCGCGGTTCTTGGCAAGGAGTTCACGATCGGCGATCTGTTCAAAAGGGGATTCAAGGCGGTCTTCCTGGGAATCGGTAGCCACCGATCTCTTCCCATCGGCATCGAAGGGGAGAACGAGGGCATCCTGGGAGTCTTCGGCGGCGGGATCGATTTCTTGAGAGACATCAATCTCGGCAAGACCGTCGCCCTTGGGGACCACGTTGTCATTGTGGGAGGCGGCAACACCGCGATTGATTGCGCCAGAACCTGCCTCCGCATGGGCGTGTCGCAGGTGTCCATCGTGTATAGGCGCACCGAGGCGGAAATGCCCGCGGACCCGGAAGAAGTGGAAGATGCGCGGGAGGAAGGAATCAATTTCCACTTTCTCACCCAGCCCATAGCGGTTCTCTCCCAAGATCGAAAAATGACCGGTCTCAGGTGCCTCCGAATGGAACTGGGGGAGCCGGACACATCAGGGCGAAGGAGGCCCGTACCCGTCGAAGGATCGGAGTTCGACCTGTTCGCGGATTGCCTCATTCCGGCGATCGGCCAGAAGTCAAGCCTGGATTTTCTATCGCCGAATGACGGGATAGAAGTGACCCGCCGCGGGACCATCAGGGTTGACCCTCGAACCATGATGACGACCCGCATTGGGGTGTTTGCTGCAGGGGATGCCGTCAGCGGGCCCCTCACCGTGGTTCATGCGCTGGCCGGAGGCAAGCGTGCGGCCCACATGATCCACCAGTTTATCGCCGAGGGGAAATGCGTCCCCTCGGAAGAACAGTGGATGCACGATCTCATCGCCAATATAGAGAAGGATTACGGTGTGCTCGTGACGGCGCGGGTACCCGGAAGGTCTGAAAGCAAAGTCCCTCGGAGCAAACTGGATGCCCGGGAGAGAATTGCGCATTTTCACGAAGTGGATTCGGGATTCACGCAAAAGACTTCGTTCATAGAGGCCGGACGATGCCTGAGATGCTTTCATCTGGTCCTTGCGGCCGTCAACGAGGAAACTCCCTAGGAGTTCTTTTTCACAGATTTGGTGATACATAAACGAAGACCGCAGCCGGTACGACAGGGCCGGTCTCAGCTACCGGGAAAGGGATCGCCAAATGCCGATGCTCACGATCGACGACATTGACGTCACGGCCGATGAGGGAATGACCATCCTCGAAGCCGCAGGCAAAGCAGGAATCTGGATACCCACACTGTGCTACTATCCGAAGACCAGCCCGTCCGACTCTTGCCGAGTGTGTGCGGTAGAGATCGAGGGGATCGGTCGTCCCATGACCTCATGCAATACGATCGCGGCCGAGGGGATGCGGGTGCACACGGATACGCCTCGGGTACGTGCAATACGAGAGGAGGTGATGAAGCTTGTGCTCATGGACCATCCTCTGGATTGCCCCATCTGTCCGGCAGCCGGAGAGTGCGAGATACAGAATCTCACGTACCGTCTGGGCATACACGGTACGGATCTTCCCCTTGAGAGACGTACGGACCCGATAGTCGGCCATTGGCCGCTCATCGAGTACAATCCGAACTTATGCATCACCTGTCTGCGATGCGTGAAGGTCTGTCACGAAGTGATCGGAGCAAGCGCGCTGGCACTCAAGGATGTCGGTTACAACGCAAGAATCGGCACGAGGGAGGGAGATACGCTCTGGTGCGACTTCTGTGGCGAATGTGTTGAGGCATGCCCCACGGGGGCAATGTCGAACAAGACCGTGAAGAGGTGGGCCCGCTCATGGGAGATGACCAAGACGCCGACAATCTGCCCTCTTTGCTCGGCAGGCTGCCGGATGGAGATCAACGTCAAGGATGGGCGGATCTTCCGAATCACCAGCAACATCGACACCCATAACTCGGGAACGCTCTGTGCCGGCGGTCGATTCGGCTACGACCTGGTTCATCACGAGGAGCGCCTGGACTCTCCGCTGTTGAGGCGGAACGGGCGGCTGGAACCGGTCTTCTGGGAGGTGGGTTTTA
The DNA here is from genome assembly GCA_031082285.1 of Desulfomonilaceae bacterium. Taxonomy (GTDB): domain Bacteria; phylum Desulfobacterota; class Desulfomonilia; order Desulfomonilales; family Desulfomonilaceae; genus JAVHLK01. Next base: position 48,632 of record JAVHLK010000016.1, on the reverse strand, counting down.
CCTATGTGGCAGAGAATCTTAAGAGAATTGTAAAGGAATCAGGTCCGGACAGCGTGGCCGGCCTCGCCTCGCCCCGACTCACCAATGAGGATTGTTACGCGTTTCAGAAATTCTTCAGAGCAGTCATCGGAACGAACAATATCGACAGCGAAGCGCGTTTCAGTTATCTGCGAGTTCAGCGCGCCATGGAACTCACTACCGGGCATATGGGGACCACCGGGAGCCTGGAGGACCTCCTGGACACCGATGCGGTACTTGTCATCGGCATAGATCCGTTGGAAGAAACGCCGGCACTGGGGTGGAAGGTCAAGCTTGCCGCCAGACGCTATGACTCCAACCTCATCGTTGCAAATTCTCGAGAGACAAGCCTTGACCCGTTCGCGAGGATGCGGCTGCGAATCCGGCCCTACTCGGAAAGCGAGCTGGCCCTGGGAATGATGAAGATCATTCTGGACCTGGATTTGTGGGACGGTAAGTTTGTCCGGAACAATACTGCAAATTTTCTTCCCATGAAAAACCTGCTTGACAAGATTTCCCTTAAGGGCATTCTGAGAAGAACAGGGGTGACTGAAGAGGGTCTTCGAGAAGCGGCCCTTATCTTCGCCCAGGCTCCCAGGGCGTCGATCATCTTTGGCGGAGACGTGATTCAACAAGAAAACGGTCTGCAATGCGTCATGAACCTGGTTAACCTGGCGCTTCTCACGGGAAATCTGGATCGTGATAATGCAGGCATCTATCCAATATTCGAGAAGGGAAACATTCTCGGCCTTTGCGACATGGGGGTAATGCCGGAGTATCTTCCGGGTTACCAGGTTGCCGCATCGGCCCGAGGCACCTTCGAGCGCGTGTGGAAGACCGATCTCCCGTACACCAAGGGGAGAACGGTGCCGGACATCGTCAGGGGTCTTGAAACGGGCGACGTACGAGCCGTGTATGTGGCGGGCGCGGACCCGCTTACGGACTATCCGAATGCGGGTCGTCTCGCCGCGGCCTTGGAAAAGGCGGAACTCTTGGTGGTCCAGGACATATTTCCCAGTCCGACTACCCGGATAGCCCACTGCGTATTTCCCGCGGCATCTTTTGCAGAAAAAGACGGAACCATGACCAATATCGAGCACCGAATCCAGAGGTTGAATCAGGCCATACCGCCGTTGGGCCCTTCCATGCCGGACTGGAACATCCTCGAACAGGTTTCGGCGGCCATGGGAAGTTCAATGGGATTTTTCGACGTGTCCGACGTGTTCCGCGAGATGACCCTGACCATCCCAATGTATAAGGGATTGAAGTTTCAAACTCTTCAAGGAGACGGACGAATCGTGAGGCCGTTTGTCGAGGCGGGGGAGGGGGTGCGCAGAGGTCGTCGTTACTCGTTTGCTCCCGTACGCACGATGGAGGCGCCTGAAAAGAACCGGGACGCGTTTCCCTTGGAAATGACGGCCGGTCGCTCCATGTACCATTTCGGGTCCATTTCGACCCGATCGCGAAACCTGCTGGGGCTGTGCCCGGAGGGGTATGTCGAAATCAACCCGCAGGATGCGGATGCACTGGACATCGGAGACGGTGAGAGGGTGGAAGTTCGTTCTCCGGTCGGATCGTTCGTCGCACCCGTCAAGTACTCCGGGAGGGTTTCACCGGGAATGGTCTACGTGCCTGCGAATTTCCCGGAGCTGGGAGTGTACCGGCTCTTTGAAGAGAACACCACCGTATGCAGGGTCAAGCTGACCCGGTACGGGGAAGTGGACCGGGTATAAATCCGAAAGGCCGTGTGAGGTATCGACGCGGGCGGCGTCCACTCACGGCAACCGGTGATATCAAGTCTCTTGTTTGCAAGCTCTCATACGAACGGAAGGAGGTCTGTATGAACGCCGGCGGAAAACCTAAAGCAACCATACTGGTCATCGATGACGAACAAATCGTGCACGAAAGCGTACGGAGAATCCTTGAGGAAGAGGGGTACCGTGTGGATGGGGCGTTACGTGTAGACCAGGCTCTCGACATGCTGGCTAAGGAGTCGTACGATCTCGTACTGACCGACCTTATGATGCCGGATCGCAGCGGCATGGAAGCGGTCGAAGCCGTGGCTCGGGATCAGCCGGACTGCGGGGTGGTCATGTTCACCGGTTTCGCGACGGTCGACACTGCGGTGGAATCAATGAAATTGGGCGCCCTGGACTACCTTCCCAAGCCTTTTACGCCCGAGGAACTGGTTCAAGTTACCGAGAAGGCGCTGGAAAAGACGGTCAAAGCGCGACGCGACCGGGAAATCGAGAAAACCTATGCCGACGCGGAAAAGGCCCTGACGTCGAGCTTGGACTTGAAAGAGATCTTGAACCTCATATGTACCAGCGTGGTGCGCCTGTTGAAGGAAAAAGGCGCCTCCATCTTGTTGTACAAGAAAACGGAAGGTACCATGGAAGCGGCATCAAGCTGCGGCTTGAGCGATGAGTATCTCGAAAAAGGGCTGCTGGACAGTGAAAAGAGCATCCCTGAACTTCTGGAAATTGGAGTCGCGTCGGTGATCCATAAGGATGATTTCGATTCAAAGCTCCAGTATCCTGCTGAAGCCCGCAAGGAGGGTATTTCCTCCATCTTGTCGGTGCCGCTTAAGGTCGAGGACACCGTGCTGGGAGCCCTGAGAATTTACCGTTCCGAGGAGAGATCTCTGAGTGACGAAGAGATGGACCTGCTGTCGAAATTCGCGGAGCAAGGGGCTCAAGCTCTAGAAAACGCCATGGCGTACGAACGAGTCCGTTCGGACATCGCCGGCTTGAAGAGGGGTCTTCCGTCGACGGTTGAGAGGAAGATGAGAGAGCAGGCTTGAGCCGGGATTAATCACATTCCGGCTTGGAGTTCAGTGCGGTTTGATCGTGCAGGAGAGCATTCTTCGTCAGGAGTAGCACATGGATAAAAAGAGTGGGAAGATCTTGGTGTTGGATGATGAGCAGATAGTTCTGGACAGTGTCACGCGAATCCTCGAAGAGGAGAACTACGAGGTGAAAACGTGCAGAAAAGGTCGCGATGCCGTGGAGATGCTCAAAGAAGGGCGCTTTGACATTCTTATGACCGATTTGAAAATGCCGGGAATGGACGGACTGCAGGCCATGGAGGCCATGGCGGAAATCGACCCGGACCTGTCAATGATTATGTTCACCGCATATTCAACCGTTGATTCCGCAGTCAAGGCGATGAAGCTGGGTGCCGTGGACTACATCAGGAAACCGTTCACCCCGGATCAACTGGTTGAACTGGTGACCAAGGTCATGGACGATCGCAAGGCTCGCTTCGAGAGGCGCTATCGTGAAGACACCTTTGCCGAGATCAAGACTGCCGTCTCTTCCACCTTGAACTTGAGAGAAGTCCTGGACCTCATTGTCGAAGGTGTCGTGAAAGTAATGAAAGTCAAGGGCAGCACCTTGAGTCTTCTCGACAAGAAACGTGAAAAGCTTAGAGTGTTCGCGTTCAGCGGCCTGAGCCGAGAGTACGTGGACAAGGGACCTTTGGATTCTTCCAAGAGCATTGCAGAGACCACTATGAACGGGAAGCACGTGTGGGTGGAAGACGTATCCAACGACTCGCGAGTCCAGTATCCCGCGGAAGCGATGCGCGAAGGAATCACTTCAATCCTTAGTGTGCCGCTTCTGGTGAAAAATAAGGTGACGGGATCGCTGCGGGTATACACCTCCGAGCCGAGAAGGTTCTCGGAAGAAGAAATCCGATTCCTTTATGGATTTGCCGAACAGGTGGCTCTCGCCATCGAGAATGCTCGATCCTATGAGGACGTGAAGGACGAATACGAAGCCTTGAGGGACGATCTCTGGGACTTTTTCGACAGGGACGGCTGGATGTAATACCACGTTATTTTGGCCGTGCCGCGATGGGACCGTTCGCTATGGGCTTCGACGAGGGAAGATCCATGACTTCCGCAAACGAGCTCACCGGCAGAGATCCGACGGACGGCGGCGAAACGATCGGGTTGGAAGGAACGGAAAACACGTTCGGAAACACGGAGCCCATCGTTTCCCACAGGCCGGGTAAGTTACATGACATTCTCGAAAGAATCGCGGACATGTTGCCCGGCAAGCTAAGACCCAAGAGGAAATTCCACTTATCGTTCAAGAACAGGATACTGACCAGTACCCTCTTGGTCGTCATAGGAGTGGTGATCATCATCGGCATCACCCTTCAGGTGGCGGTCTTTCCGTCACTCAGGGGCGATTCTACGGTCATCAGAAACCTGAAGATCATTCATTTCCTTTCCGGTCTCATCGTCATTGCCGTCAGCTGGCTTTTCATCGAGTGGATTTCAAAGAGAATCACGTTTCCTCTGATTGAACTCACGAAACGTGCAGACCAGATCAGCAGAGACGCAGGGGCCCGACTGGCTTCTCATCCCGAGGCTCGAAACAGCGGCGGGCTCAATGACTCCGACAATGGAACGGTGGACTATTCGGGAGGAGACGAGATCCGGCAACTTACATCATCGTTCAACCGAATGCTCTCATACCTCAGGGCTTCGGAGAAGCTTCTGCTCGAGTCGGAGGAAAAGTATCGCTTCCTGTTCGACAACAATCCGTCACCAATCTTCGTTTTTGATTCCGACGACATGAAGATTCTCGACGTCAATGCACGGGCAGAAGAAGAGTACCAATATACTCGGGAAGAGTTCCTCCAGATGAGCTTTGCCCAACTGGGACTGGCCAGCCACCGTATACGGACCGACCCGACGTTCAGGCACATTTTCCCCACCGATGTGACCCCGTTGCCGGTGCTTCAGCACAGACGCAAAGACGGGTCCTTGGTGATGGTCAACTTCCTGGCGCGTCTGGGCAGCTATGGGAACAGGCCTGCCATCATTGCGGCGGTATGGGACGTGACGGAGCGTCTGGAAAAGCATGCCATGCTGATTCAAGCCTCCAAGATGGCCACCTTGGGTGAGATGGCAACCGGGGTGGCGCACGAACTCAACCAGCCGCTCAATGTAATCAGGCTGGGTTGCGACTATCTGAGGAAGAAGGTGAGGACGGGAACGACCTTCTCTCCCGAAGATCTTCACACGGTCGGTGCCGAGATTTGCTCCAACGTGGACCGGGCGGCCCGGATCATTAACCACCTGCGCCAGTTCGGACGCAGATCAGATGAGACCATGCGGCCGATCGACGTCAACGTCCCCATACGGAGCGTCTTTAACCTCATCGGAACTCAATTGGAAAACCGCTCGATTCACTGGGAACTTGACCTGGAAGAGAGACTGCCTCGAATCCTGGGTGACGTCAATCGCCTCGAACAGGTTTTCATCAATCTCGTCATTAACTCACGTGACGCCATCCTGGGTCAGTGGTCGCACAAGAACGGGAGCGGAGAAGAAAAAGCCAAGCTGGTTACGGTTCGGAGCCGGTACGACGGCGAGAAAGTCGTCGTTACCGTCTCAGATACCGGTCCGGGCATTCCGGAATCCCTCAAGGCCAGAGTATTCGAGCCGTTTTTCACCACCAAGGAGACGGGTGAAGGTACGGGCCTTGGCCTTTCAATCAGCTATGGAATCTTAAAAGAGCATACCGGTACCATCGAAATCGACGCAGATCAAACCCAAGGCACGACGTTCCGATTGACGTTTCCTGCGCTGGGCAATGGAGACCAAACATGACAAAGATCCTCGTGGTCGATGATGAAGAGAGCATCCGCAATCTGATGCAAATGAACCTTGAATTGGACGGGCATTCCACTCTCATGGCCGAAGACGGTCTCACGGCGCTTGAGATTTTCAAGGAGGAATCTCCGGACATCGTCCTGCTGGACGTGAGAATGCCCGGCATGGAAGGCACTGAAGTGCTCAGCCGCATGAAGGCTCTCAACGCGGACGCCGAAATCATCATTGTAACGGGACACGGCGACATGGATCTGGCCGTGGAGTGTCTCCGTAAGGAAGCTTCCAACTTCCTCACCAAACCCGTGAGCGAGGAGTTGCTCTCTCTTTCGGTCAAGCGAGCGGAAGAAAAGCTGGCGCTCAAGCATAAGCTGAAACAGTACACACGAAATCTTGAAACCTTGGTGCGAGAGGCCAACCTGGAATTGGAGAGGGCGTACCAGTTTCGAGAGAATATCATCGAAAACTCTCCAGACGCCATCGTGTGCATCCGCAAGGGCGGAGAGATCATCATCTGGAATTCCGCGTCCGAGAAACTCATAGGGTACACGAAACAAGAAGTCGTCGGCAAGATGAACATAGTCGAGGTCTATCCTCCGGGTGTGGCGAAACAGATTATGAAGTACTTGCGATCCGACGATTTCGGCGGTCCCGGAACGCTGCAGAAGATAGAAGTCCTGGTCGTTCACAAGAGCGGCAAGGAGATACCCGTGTACATCTCAGCGGCCCTCTTGTACGAGGAAGGCAAGGAAGCCGGCTCGGTGGGGATTTTCACGGACTTGAGGGAAAAGAAGAAGCTGGAAAAGCAGCTCCTGCGATCGGAGAAGCTTTCTTCATTGGGCAAGCTGTCGGCCGGGATTGCCCACGAGATCAACCAACCGCTCACCGGGGTGCTGACTTTCGCTCACCTTCTCGCGAAGAAATTCAAGGACGATGAGCAAACACGCAAGGATCTGGATATCATCGTGCGAGAAACGACTCGGATTCGAGGAATTGTGCAAGGCATTCTGGACTTTGCCCGGGAAATGCCCATGCAGAAGAAGCCGTGGCGAATCGAGACTGTTGTGGAGCAGACCCTCCAGATCGTCGTCAATCAGCAGCGGTTCTTCGGTATCGAACTGGTGCGGGATTACGATCCGGACGTACCCGATGTGGTCGTCGACGCGAACCTCATGGAACAGGTCTTTATGAACGTCATCCTCAATGCGCTCGACGCCATGTCCGGCTCCGGGACGCTCACCGTAAGAGTTAAACGCAACGACGACATGTGCGACGTGAGCTTTGAGGACACCGGCTGCGGCATGCCGGACGAGATACAGGACAAGATATTCGACCCCTTCTTCACGACCAAAGACTCGACCGAGGGGATGGGAATGGGGCTCGGGCTGGCGGTCAGCTACGGCATCATAAAGAACCATAACGGAGATATCGCGGTGACCAGTCAGGTCGGAAAAGGAACCACGTTCACTATCAGGCTTCCGTTGGACAATACGTAAATTCGCACTCGTTTGTGCCGGCCGTTCCGTGCGCTGCACCGGCCTCGAAGGTCCGGACGGCATTCCGATGATCTCCACCGCCCCCGAGATCCTCTGAATGTCGAAAGAGTCGCATGATTCAGCGTACTCGAGTCTGTCATAGGAAACTGGACTGCAAACTAAGGAGGAGCGCCGTGATGGTGAGAATCGCAATTGGTATGATCATCAGCATAATCTTGCTGGTTTCAGCAGTGAGTGCCGAAAACAGTGGCATCAGTCAGGATGAAATGGCAATTCGCAAAGCCGTTGAGTCCTATGTAAACGCCTACAACGGTGCGGATGCCTCTGCCGCGGCTTCGCATTGGAGCAAAGACGGCTCGTACTTGACCCAGAGCGGAGACCATGCTCGGGGTCCGGAAGAAATACAGCCGGTATTGAAAAAGTTTCTTGGCGATAACATGGGCATGCAAGTTAGGGCGGCACTTATCGATGTACAAGTGCATTCGGCTGCTGAAGCGGCAGCCAAAGGCTTCGCCGTGTTCAAACGGCCGGGCGAAGAGGACGAAGAAGTTCTTTTCACGGCTGCGCTTGTAAAGGAAGACGCTGCGTGGAAGCTCCTTAAAGTGGAAGAGGAGGAGTCCTCCGTCCCACTTACCACAATCGCGCAACTTGGAGAGCTTGAATGGCTCATTGGTGATTGGGTGGACCAGGAGGACGACGCTCGAGTAGAAACAACCTTTCGGTGGAGTAAGGATTACGCCTTTATTAACGGTACGTTTCGTGTGATCGTGGGGGATCGCGTCGATCTGGAAGGTACACAAGTTATTGGTTGGGACCCCACGGCAAAAAGGATCCGCTCCTGGATATTCGATAACAAAGCGGGCTTTGGGGAAGGTGAATGGTCCAGAGCGGGCAACACGTGGACCGTGAAGGTGAAGAGCACCCTCGGTACCGGTCAGAAAGCATCGTCCATCAACATCTACACATATGTGGATGCCAATTCATTTAACTGGCAGTCTGTGAGCCGCGAAGTTGATGGAGAGCTTCTTCCGGACATCGACCAAGTTAGCGTGGTACGAAAAACCGCTGAAAACGCGCACGCAAGAACTGCGAAATAACGGAGGTACTCGTGAAAAGACTAATTCTTTTGGCTCTACCTATAGGATTCATATTTTGTCTGGTTCTGGTTGTCGAGGACGGTTTTTCACGAGGGGGAGGTAGAGGCGGCGGCTTTGGAGGAGGCTACCGGGGGGGAGGCGCTGCGTATCACGGCGGCGCCGTTCATCGCAGCCCTTCCATGAGTCACCATTCTCCCTCGCGTTCCTCAGTATCGCGTTCAAGACCGACGCAATCCGGCAAGGTTTCCTCGCGGCCGAAGGATCGATCCGGTTCGGGCAAAGTCGCAACTCAGCGGGCCGGTTCCGCAACTCAAAAGCGTACTTCGTCGTCCGGTTCAAGAACAGAGAGCAAGCGCCCCGGCACTGGTGCAACGAAACCAAGCCAGGCTCAGGTCCAGCAATTTCTGAACATTCCCCAACAGGGTGGACAAGGGCGCTCCGATCTTGGGAAGCTTGGCGTGAGCGCTGCAGCCGGAGCCCTTGGATATGCGGGCGCGCAACACTTGCTGGGATCGGAGAGACCGGCCGGTGAAAGGCCTAGTGTTGGAGACAGAGGCGAGCGGCCGGGCGCGGGAGATCGTCCTCATGCCGGCACACTTCCGGCCGAAAGACCGGGCGCCGGTGTGCGCCCCGGCGTTGGGGACAGACCGGGAATAGGAGATAGACCCGGTTTGGGAGATAGACCGGGAATAGGAGAGCGGCCGTCTCAGCTACCTTCACGAGCCAATGCAGGCCACATTCGAGATAATCTTCAAGGTCGGTATGACAACCTGTTTACTCCCCAGTGGTGGAGAGATCATCCCCAAATGGCCCAGGCATATTGGCAAAACTTCGGCAAGTATCAATACGCACGCAACCATTGGTGGAGGCCCGCAACCTGGGCTGCCCTGGGCGGTTGGATAGCGGGAAGTTCCTGGAGCTCGCCAGCTTACTATGACTACGGTGAGGGTATCTATTACGAGGACGAACAAGTCTACATGAGCGGAAAGCCTGTCGCAAGCGCAGATGAGTATTATCAACAGGCGAATGAGCTCGCAACCGGCGCTCCGCCGGCTCAAGCTCAGGAATCCGAACCGGAATGGCTGCCGCTGGGGATTTTCGCAATGTCAAGAGAACAGGCCACCGATTCAAATGCGCTCTTGCAACTCGCGGTCGACAAGAGCGGCATTATAGCGGGGACCTATTACAACACCACGACGGACGTTGGTCGGCCTGTGAGAGGCAAAGTCGACAAAGAGACCCAGCGGGCCGCATGGACTTTTGCCGATGGCAAGAATACGGATGTGATTATGGAGACCGGCCTTTTCAATTTGACACAAGATCAAACCGAAGCCCTTGTGCATTTCGGCAGAGATAAGACTCAGAAATGGCTGATGATTCGGCTTGAGGAGCCGAAGAGCACCGAAAGCGCGCAGAAGTAAGGACAAATAGGCTTACTATACGGCGTTTGTTGAACACATAGGGCTGAAAACGGGGAGTTAACATGACTGATGCCGTCAAATACTCCGAGTTGGGGCTCGTGAACACTAAGGGAATGTTCATGAAAGCGATGGCGGACCGGTACGCCGTTCCTGCGTACAATTTCAATAACATGGAGCAACTTCAGGCCATCGTAACGGGGTGCTCTGAATCAAGGTCCCCTGTGATCTTGCAGTGTTCGGGAAGCGCCCTAAGGTACATGAATTCAAGGCTTCTGGCGTGTATGGTGAAGGGGGCGGTGGAGATGATGGAGGATCTCGGCGGTTCTGTGCCTACGGCTCTTCACCTGGACCATGGAGACTCCTTTGAACTCTGTCGGTCGTGCATGGATTCGGGTTTTTCATCGGTGATGATAGATGGGTCGCACCGTTCGTTCGAGGAGAACATTAATATCACGAAAAGGGTGGTCGATTATGCCCATGAGCATGACGTCACGGTTGAAGGAGAACTCGGCGTCTTGTCAGGAGTTGAGGATGAGGTGTCCTCGGAGGTGTCTCATTACACGAAGCCCTCAGAGGTTGAGGAATTCGTGGGGCGGACTTCCGTTGACAGTCTTGCCATCTCCATAGGTACCTCCCACGGTGCATACAAGTTCAAGCTCAAACCTGGCGAGCAGCCCCCGTCCCTCAGGTTTGACATCTTGGAAGAGATTGAGAGTAGAATTCCAGGGTTCCCCATAGTGTTGCACGGTGCCTCGTCAGTAATGCCTGAATATGTTGCCATGATCAACAGGTTCGGGGGCAAGATGGAGGAAGCGGTCGGTATTCCTGAAGAACAGCTGAGACGGGCTGCCGAGTCGGCGGTTTGCAAGATAAACATCGATAGCGACGGCAGGCTTGCCATGACCGCAACAATCCGAAAGGTGTTTGCCGAGAAACCGGGAGAGTTCGATCCGCGCAAATACCTGGGCCCGGCGCGTGAAGAGCTGATCCGAATGATAAAGTACAAGAACGAGCACGTCCTTGGTAGCGCAGGTCGAGTGTGAGTTCCTGACCGTAAACGACTTGTAGCAGGCCATTAAGTCTCGTGGGTTGAAGGGGGCATCCTCAGTATGGAATTGACGACCTCTGATTTCGAGATTCCCACGCTCGGCGAATGCCGTATTCTCACTCCCATGCAACCCGCCCAGTTCGTGGATGATGGGGAACGTGTCCTGTATCATAGCACTCTGGCAGACATCCAGGGATACCTCAGCTCCGGTCGGCAGCCACCTGCATTCGAAATGGCGGGCCCGAGGAGGCGGATATTCTTCGATCCCTCGAAACTCAAATGCGCAATCGTGACCTGTGGCGGCTTGTGTCCAGGGCTTAACGATGTGATACGCTCCATAGTGCTCGGTCTGTTTCACCATTACGGAGTTCGAACCGTCTTCGGTTTTCCGTACGGGTATGAAGGACTCTCGTATAAATACGGACACGAACCGATTGAACTGACCCCCGATCTCGTTGCCGACATTCAGGAAAAAGGTGGTACCATTCTGGGTTCCTCTCGCGGACCTCAGGATGTAGGGGAAATGGTCGACACCCTCGAACGTATGAATGTGGGCGTCCTATTCGCTGTTGGTGGAGACGGGACACTCCACGGCGCCGGCGCGATTGCACATGAAATCGGCCGACGCAATTTAAAGATAGCTGTAATAGGAGTGCCCAAGACCATCGACAATGACATATCTTCCGTGGACATGTCCTTCGGTTTTGTCACTGCTGTGAGTGAAGCGAGAGGGTCCATCTGCGCTGCTCATACCGAAGCGCTCGGAGCGAGAAACGGGGTCGGGCTCGTGAAGCTGATGGGGAGGGATTCAGGTTTTATTGCAGCCTACGCGTCTCTTGCAACAAACCATGTCAACTTCTGCCTGGTTCCCGAGGTTAAGTTTACCGTGGACGCGTTGCTGCGTGCACTGGAAGATCGGCTGAAGCATCGCGGACATGCAGTGATCGTTGTGGCTGAAGGAGCGGGACAAGATCTCCTTCAGGCTACGGGCGAGAGGGATGCGTCGGGAAACGTACGGTTCAGTGATGTAGGGCTCTATCTCAAGGACCACGTTGTACGGCACTTCAAGAAAACCGGCACGGAACTCAACCTGAAATACATTGACCCGAGCTATACGATTCGGAGCATGCCTGCGATCCCTTACGACTCTGCATTTTGCTTGATGCTCGGACACCACGCGGTTCATGCTGCGATGGCAGGCAGAACAAACATGGTAGTCGGTGCCTGGAACCGGCAGTTCACACACGTACCCATTGCTCTGGCAGTTGCCGGTCGGAAGAAGATAGAGCCGGACGGAAGGCTTTGGAGTAATGTGATCTCCTGCACAGGCCAGCCACATCCCATGGAATAGGACTCTCGGAAAAACGTCAACGTAGTCTCTGCGCCGTACACCCACGGTTATCATGAAAATACTTCGCGCGGCCAAAATGGAAAGATGCATTGGGTGCTATTCTTGCTCCCTCGCATGCGCAAGGCTGTTACACCGGAGCCTGTCCTGGCATCGTAGCGGAATTCGAATCCGCTCTGCGGGCGGTTTGAGCACTGGATTCGAGGCACAGGTCTGTCTCGGCTGCGATCCCGCTCCCTGCGTAGAAGCTTGCCCTACAGACGCATTCCACCAGCGAAAGGGTGGCGGTGTGAAGGTAAAACGGGATTCGTGTATTCGTTGCGGCGAATGCTCTCGGGCCTGCCCAGTCAATGCGGTGTACATGGATTTGGAAACCGGCTTCCCCGTAGTGTGCGTCCATTGCGGCCGCTGCGCGGTTTTTTGTCCCCACGAATGCCTGGAGATGCAGGAATCGGCGACAGGAGAAGAATATGATGATCAATGAAGGTGCATTTCGTGTGCTGGTCGTAAACCTCACCGAGGGCAGGAGCGAACCCGTTCTCTTCGGCAGTCAGTCGGAATTGATTGGGGGAAGCGGACTGGCGGCAGGGCTCTTTGCTGCGTACGGCGTCATGGACGCTCCTGCGGATCATTCGGATCAGCCGTTGATCTTTGCCATAGGACCCCTCACCGCCTACTTTCCTCTCATGAGTAAAGTGGTCATGGGTTTCAAGTCCCCGTACAACGGGCAATATGGGGAGAGTCATGCAGGCGGAAGGCTGGGATTGGCGATGCGTTTCGCCGGATATGACGCGTTGGTAATCAAGGGCGTAGCTCAAACGCCGTCGTGCCTGATCGTGGGCAGCCGGAGTATCGGAATCCGAGACGTTCATTATTTATGGGGTCTTGATGTCTTGGCGACGGGAAAACATCTCAGGAGGTTTTCCGGAAAAGACTCAGGCCACCGGAGTATCCTCCGCATCGGGCCGGCCGGGGAACGTGGGGTTGTATTCGCAAGTATTAATGTAGATACGTACCGGCATTTCGGTCGACTCGGAGGCGGAGCAGTGATGGGAGCCAAGCGACTCAAGGGTATCATTGTTCTCGGTGATGGCAGTGTACCGCTCCCCGAAGGAAAGGCTTACCGGGATTTGTACAAAACGGTGTACCAGGAAGTTACTCAAACACCGGCCATGAAGAAATACCACGATCTGGGGACTCTTGAGAATATGCTGCCTCTCAATGAACTCAATGCCGTTCCGTGGCGAAATCTACAGGCTACGCATGATGAAAATGTTAGTGGGATCACCGGCGAAAGATTTGCCGAGGAGTTGCTCCTGCGGAAGACGGCGTGTTCGGGCTGCCCGGTCGGATGCATCCACGTGGGACTCCTACGGGAGAAGTTTGCGGAACAGAATGAATATCATTATCGACAGGTCTCTTACGATCATGAACCCGTTTTCGCTGCAGGTTCCATGCTTGGCGTCACCAGTGCGGGCGGTGTGCTCACGCTTCTCGAGGAAATGGAACGCCGGGGTCTGGACGTCATGAGTGCCGGTGTCGCCCTTGCTTGGGCAACTGAAGCATTTGAGCGCAATATCGTCACTGACAAAGAGACGTTGGTTCCTCTGTCCTTCGGGGACGTTGAGAAATATCGCGAGGCCGTGAGGCATCTGGGAATGCGCACGAACGACTTCTATCATTTCCTGGGTCAGGGGACTCTGGCGGCGGCTGCCCATTACGGAGGGAGCGACTTCGCCTGTGTGCTCGGACAGGAGATGGCCGGATATGCCACAGGTGAGGTTTTCTTTGTATCCCAAACCTACGGTTTTCGGCATTCACACCTTGACAATGCCGGATACAGTTATGACCAGAAAGCGGATTCCAAGAAATCCGAAGATGCTGTGGCCTTCCTGATCGAAGAAGAGCGGCGACGGGTCCAACTCACCTGCATGGTGTCGTGCCTCTTCGCTCGGAATATCTATTCGGAGGAACGTCTGCAGGAGTGTCTTTCGTCGGTGGGACTCTCCTCTGTGGCTGAATCCTTAGTGGCCAACTCAACAGATGTCCAGGCAAAACGTTGGCAGCTCAAGTACCGGACGGGGTACAAACCCGGAAATATCTCGATTCCAAAGAGATTCAGCGAAGTCATCACGTGGAAAGGACGGGTCGATAGGGAGTTCATGAACGCGGTCGCTACCGATTACCAGAACGCTGTCCGCAAATTGTCAGACACAGGGCAACAGCTTGAGACTTCTTGACCAAGTGCTTTATGGCGAAAACACGGTCGTGTATTCTTGACGTTCCGAGATTGCCGTGGGCTTCGCACTCGCAATGACAACGCCGACGATGACTTTGCGAGCAGTGAAATCCCGCGCAGAATGCGGGAAAGCAATCTCAGCGCGAAAAATGTGTGACCGAACTTATGCAACACAGTACTAAGGGTGTGAAACTGACTCCCGAAGATGAACACGTTTGGATTCCATTTCGGTTGAGGGGTTTGTGATGGGAAAAAGAGGCGGCAAACAGGAAGAGCCCCAGGATCTGTGGGGAAGTCGTAGGGGATTGGACCTTGGTGCGCTCAAGCGCGGTTTCATGGAGCACCTGAAATTCACACAGGGACGCATCCCCCGAATAGCCACCCTGAACGACAATTACATGGCTCTTGCCTATACGGTGAAAGACCGGTTGCTTCATCGCTGGGTTCGAAGCGGCGAAACCTACCTGAAAGGCGGCCTTCACGCCGTCGGCTATTTTTCCGCCGAGTTCCTTATGGGTCCACAGCTTGCCAACAATCTGATCAACTTGGGGATCTATGAAGAGGTGCGGGATGCAGCCAAGGAATCCGGGGGCGATTGGAATGCCCTCTTGGATCACGAACCCGAACCCGGATTAGGGAACGGTGGTCTCGGTCGACTCGCAGCATGCTTCCTGGATTCCCTCGCCACTCTCCAGATTCCCGCCATCGGATATGGAATCCGCTATGAGTTCGGGATCTTCCGGCAGAGCATTATGAACGGTGAGCAGATCGAGACCACCGACAAGTGGTTGTATTTGGGAAATCCCTGGGAAAGTCACAGACCGGAGATTGCCTACGACGTGAAGCTCGGGGGTCACACGGAGTACTTTACGGGGGATCATGGGCGCCTTCAGGTCCGTTGGGTTCCGGATCGAGTAGTGAGAGGAGTGGCCTATGACACTCCTGTCCTAGGGTACAGGGTGAACACCTGTAACACGCTTCGACTTTGGAAGGCCGAGGCGGCAGAGTCTTTCGACTTTCAGGCATTCAATGTGGGGGACTACTACGGTGCTGTTGATGAGAAAGTCTATTCGGAAAACATTACAAAAGTGCTTTATCCGAACGACGAACCCGCGCAAGGAAAGCAACTTCGTTTGGAACAACAGTATTTTTTTGTGTCATGCTCATTACAGGACATGCTGCGCATATGCTTAATGGGAGCTTTGCCGCCGACAAAGTTCCACGAAGTATTTTCAGTCCAGCTAAATGACACGCATCCGGCTCTGGCGGTACCTGAACTGATGCGCCTCCTCATCGATGAACACGGCATCGGATGGGACGAAGCATGGGAGGTCACGCAGAAGACGTTCGGCTATACCAATCACACGCTTCTGCCCGAAGCCTTGGAGAAATGGCCCCTACCCCTGTTCCGGTCTCTATTCCCGAGACATGTGGAAATCATCTTCGAGATCAATCATCGATTTCTGGAAAAGGTTCGAGCGCAGTACCCGGGAGATGAAGACCGCGCGGCTCGAATGTCTTTGATCGACGAAACTGGGGAAAAGTACATCCGCATGTCAAACCTCGCGTGTGTGGGCAGTTTCGCAATCAATGGCGTGGCAGAGCTGCACACGGAGCTACTCAAACAACACGTCCTTCGCGACTTCTACGAATTCTTTCCGGAGAAGTTCAGCAATAAGACCAACGGGGTTACTCCTCGACGCTTCATGGTGTTGAGTAACCCCAGGCAGGCAGCGTCGATCACCCGAAGGATAGGAGACGGCTGGATCACGGACCTGGACCAACTCCGGAAACTCGAGGCTCTTACGGAGGACAAGGATTTCAAGGCCGATTGGAGCCGCATCAAGAGACTCAACAAGTCCGATTTGGCCGACGCGATTCGCCATCGTACGGGCATCGTCGTGGACCCGGACTCGATGTTCGATATCCAGGTGAAGCGTTTCCATGAATACAAGCGACAACACCTCAACGTGCTGCACATCCTTACCCTGTACAACCGCATCAAAGAGAACCCGGACATTGATATTGTCCCACGAACCTTTATTTTCGGAGGAAAAGCTGCCCCCGGGTATTTCATGGCGAAGATGATCATCAGGCTGATCAACGCGGTAGCGAATGTAGTGAATTACGATCCGGACGTACGCGATCGCTTGAAGGTAGTATTTTTCCCGAACTTCAACGTAAAGAACTCCCGGTTGATCTACCCTGCTGCAGATCTCTCCGAACAGATATCCACAGCGGGAAAGGAGGCTTCAGGAACCGGGAACATGAAGTTCTCAATGAATGGAGCACTCACGATCGGTACTCTTGACGGTGCGAACGTGGAAATCCGAGAGGAGGTCGGTCCGGAGAATTTCTTTCTCTTCGGGCTTACTGCCGAGGAGGTGTTCGATCTAAAGTCCAAAGGTTATCGAGCACGTGACTTTTATGAGGGGAATCAGCAGCTGAAGGATGTCATCGACCTCATTGCGTCAGGACATTTTTCGGCAGGGGATTCTGATCTGTTCCAACCTCTCGTTGATTCTTTGCTTTATCACGACGAGTACCTGTTGTTCGCCGATTATCAATCATATGTGGACTGCCAGGATCTGGTCAGCCAAACCTACCGGGATCGAGATACCTGGACACAAACGTCGATCCTGAATGTAGCTCGAATGGGTAAATTCTCATCCGATCGCACGATTCGACAGTATTGCGATGAGATCTGGAAGGTGAGTCCAGTGCCGGTCAGTCTCGAAGACCCGTATCATGAGGAAACGTGAGGGAGTGCCAAAAATGCGATCTTTGCCGGCAGTTGATGGATAGGAACGATTCGAGGGCGCCCCGTGGCCCCTCGGCGCAACCCGGAATGAAATAACCTGGCTGAATAGGGATCTTTTCGAGCACAATCGTGACATGTGGCGCTTTTCAAAATCATGATCGAGTTCTGAAAAGCCCATCCATCCATCGAGCGGAGACGATACCGGCGCGAAGATGTACAATGGTATGGAACAACTGCGGGGGTGGACCCTTCCCCAGATTCCCGGTCTCTCGCCTACTTTCTCAGTGGGTCGAGACTCAGAGACAAAGACCGCTACGCGTTGTTAACTGCCTACTGGGCGTGCCGGATCTTCACCACACAGGAAGGTCGGGCGGAGGAGCCGCCGCGTTGTCCATACCAGCCTTACAAGCCCTGAGGATATTGCTGAGGCGGGAAAAGGATGTCCCATTTCCAGTCGCCGGTATATGGCGAAAGCTGGGTCGATCATGGTACTGCTGTGGTGAATAGTGCAGTTCGTTTTGAGGTGCAAGTAGGTATCGGGAAGGAATGACCATGTGAGTCCTCGCCGCTTCAATCGTGCAGGCGTGACCCGGATTCGCATTTCTTGGCGTTGAGGAAGAGATGAACCTTTTCGGTGGGAGTGAGGTCCGCAGAATGTTCGCGAGGGATTTCTTGACGCAGGCGGGCCAGGTTTCGTTCGGTTCTCTGAGCCAAGCCGGAGCACGCTGTGTGGTCGAACCCGACGCCGACCCAGCGCATCTCCTTCATTATGTGCATCGGGTTCAAATCTGATCGCCGGGGGACGCATGCAATGATTGGATGACTCAACCCGTCTCGGGAGAGTGCAATAGCCGACGGGACTGAGTGCGTCATGCTCTTCGGTGAGCCGCCCATGGGCCGCTGCGTGTCTGGACGTCCTTCAGTGCGGATCAGATAGATCCAAGAGAACAAATCTCCGCAGGTGCTCCTCAGTATCCCTGAGAGACTTCTTACACGTGTGGTCGTTATTACTTGAGCCCAGCCTCTTCCGGTGACTTTCCGCAGGATTCCAAGACGGTATTCCTAAGTCGCAGAGCGCGGAACGTTGAATCGTCATCGGGTTCATCCCAGAATTTCGTTCCCTCCTTCACCCAATCTTCCGCGGCTCTTATGGCCTTCTCAGGCGCTCCTTTCATTCTGGGCGCGTACTGCTCTCTTAATTGTTCAAGCGACTTTACGCGTTCTTCTCCCTTTTGGGTTCGAACGATTGCTTCGCTTGCCTTCATGAAAGCCATCACCTGGTCGCACGGTGTGAGTTCCTGCTGCTGTTCGGCACTCGGCGGACCAGTTTCGTCCGGTGATGGGGCAGGTGACTTCGGTGGTGGAACGAGTATGTCCGGACGTTTCTTGAGTTCATCCACCTCTTTAGCTAGACGGGACTTCTCGCGCTTGAGGGACGCGATTTCGTCCTCCGCCGAGCCGGTCTTCTTCTTCAGCTCTTTGTTTTCAGCAGCAAGAGCTGCTTTAGTCTTATTGAGGTCTTCCAATTCTTGCTGAATTCGCTCATTCTTCTCGGAAAGAGTCTTCACCTGGTCACTTAGACGACTTTTGTCCTGATTCAGCCGGGCGGCCTCCTCAGTCAATTGCTTTACCTGGGCGTTCAGCTTGTCAATTTGTTGCTTGGCGTTCTCGATCTCCTCCTTGTACCTGCCGCATCCTGAAACCATGAGCAAAGAAATACTCACGATCAGGGCCCAGCACGAAAGCGCACGAAATGACGCCGGTTTCCACGTAGACCCCCTGGAGGTTTTACAGGTGGTTTCGCGAATTACCTGACCAGGCACCCCTAACATCCGTCTCAGCGGCCGGATTGAATCAAAAATGTTCACAATGACCCTCCTTTCGCAAAGTTCGAAGTCAATAACCCCACTCGAAACGCAGCATAAACCCACTGGCCGTCACTTTTGTCCAGAGGCCGCACCAATCATTGGATCGCAAGCCCGTAGCGGCATCCATTTGTCATTTAACCAGATCCGAATCAACCTATGGGGAACAACCTCCTCCAGTGTACCATGAGGGAGACAGGGCTGTCTACAGAGTGTTCGCCGGCCTGTCTCAATGATCCTTCCAGGCTGATTGTTTGGTGCGTCACTCGTCTTGCTCTACAGAAGTGTTTTCCATTGACTCCGGGGGGGAAGCAACATATTGTACGGCCATTATTGCAGCAGAAATCAGGAGTCCGGCTCATGACCGCCACGAGAGTGTCCGCAGTGCTGATCTTTGTCACTTTGGCTTCCGTGACCATCCTCGGTTGTAGTGAAAAGGCCCAGGTGGCTGTGCCGCCTCCACCCGAGGTCATTGTAAGCCTCCCGTTGAAGCAGAAGGTGACGGAGTTTCTTGAGTTTCCGGGGACAACGGCCGCCCTCGAATTCGTAGAGATCCGGGCAAGAGTGGAAGGATGGTTGGAAAGCGTAGATTTCGAGCCCGGCGCTCGGGTCGAAGAGGGGGCACTCCTGTTTGTGATAGATCCGAAGCCGTATCAAGCCCAAGTGGATCAGAATGAGGCGGTTCTCAAGGCGCGGGAAGCAGAGTTTCAACTGAAGGATGCGAACTTGAGGCGGGCCGAGCACCTCCTTGCAACCGGTTCGGTCAGCCAACTCCAGTACGACGTACAGAGCGCGGAGAAAGCGGTGGCCCAGGCCCAAGTGGGCATGGCCAAGGCGGATCTGGAAAAGGCTCAATTGAACCTGTCGTACACGCGTGTCACCTCACCGACCACAGGCACAATCAGCCGTAATTACGTGGATGTGGGTAACCTCGTCGGAGCTGGGGAGAAGACGTTGCTTACGGAGATCGTCAACGACGATTCGGTCTACGTCTATTTTGACATGAGTGAGCGGGAGCTCCTCATGCTCATGAGGCGGTGGCCGCGAATCCAAACGGAGAAACCCTCGGAACGGGACAGGCCCCCGGCGTACCTGCAGCTCGCCGATGAATCCGGATTCCCTCACAAAGGGGCGATAGATTTTGGAGAGCCCCGGGTGGATGAGAGCACGGGAACCCTCAAGGTGAGGGCCGTTTTCCCCAATGAGAAGAAGTTGCTCTTTCCAGGCCTCTTCTGTCGAGTTCGGGTGCCTCTCGAAGAGAAGGAGGCATTACTCGTGCCCGAGCTGGCGGTCGGTATAGCGCAGGTAGGCAGATATGTCCTGGTGGTGGACAAGGACCAGGTAGTGGAGCAGCGGCTCGTTGAAACCGGCCGGCTCGAAGGAACGTTACGGGTCATCGAGAAAGGACTCAAACAAAATGACTGGGTAGTGGTCAACGCCATTCAACGCGCGATCCCTGGGACAAAGGTCACTCCAAAGGAGACCTCGATCGGGTCCCCACCCCAACAGACAAACGAAATTCCTCAATCTTCCGGCAAGTAATCGAGGCTCGTCATGTTCAGTCGTTTCTTCATTGAGAGGCCCATTTTTGCGTCCGTTATCTCGATTATCATCGTATTCGCCGGAGGCGTAGCCTTATACACTCTGCCGGTTGCCCAGTACCCTGAAATTGTGCCGCCGGTCGCGCAAGTAAAGGCCTACTATCCGGGTGCGGATCCACAGGTAATTGCCGAAACGGTTGCTGCGCCTATCGAACAACATGTCAACGGCGTAGAGAACATGCTCTACATGTCCAGTCAGAGTTCCGCGGATGGATCGTATACCCTGAATGTGACCTTTGAGCTGGGTACCAATATTGACATGAGCACGGTACTCACGCAGAACCGAGTTTCAGCCGCCCTGTCGCAATTGCCTGAAGAAGTCCAACGACAGGGGGTGACCACCGAGAAGGTGTCCAGCGCCCTTGTGGCCGTCGTCTCTTTTTACTCTCCAGACGGTCGCTACGATGATCTTTTCATAGCCAATTATCTCACCATATACGTCAAAGATGTACTCTCAAGAATCTCCGGCGTCGGGGACATCATGACTTTCCCGACCAAAGACTACTCAATGCGGATCTGGCTTGACGCGGCCAAGTTGCGTGCGAGAAACCTCACGGTGGACGATGTGAAAAACGCCTTGCGGCAGCAAAATGTCCAGGTCGCGTCGGGCCAGCTCGGTCAACCCCCCGTTCCTAAGGATCAGGTCTATCAGCTGAGTGTCAACACTCTTGGGAGGCTCACCGACGTCGAGCAGTTTGAAGACGTCATTGTGAAGACCGGTGAGGGTACCCGTTCAATTAAAGTGAAGGACGTGGCGCGGGTCGACCTGGGCGGCAAGGCCTATGATTTTCAGTCACTCTTCGACGGCCGGCAGGCGGCGACGATGATCGTGTACCAGTCTCCCGGTTCCAATGCCCTCGAGGTAACTAAGGAACTGCTCAGGAACCTCGATGAGCTCAAGAAGACTTTTCCTCAGGGCCTCGAGTACCGCGTGATTTACAAGATCTCGGATTTTATCGACGCGTCGATTCATGAAGTCATCAAGACATTGTTCGAGGCCTTTGTCCTTGTTGTGCTCGTGGTTTTCATCTTTCTGCAGAGCTGGCGGGCCACCTTGGTACCTCTGGTAGCCATTCCGGTGTCGCTCATCGGGACCTTTGCAGTTATGCCGTTGCTGGGATTCTCCATCAACATGGTGACACTATTCGGGCTGATTCTTGCTATCGGCATCGTGGTGGATGACGCGATCGTGGTGGTGGAAAACGTTGAGCGCAACATGGCCGAGCACGGCATGAGTCCCAAGGAGGCGGCCATTCGATCCATGGAAGAGGTCAGTGGAGCCGTCATCGGCACCACGTTGGTTCTCATGGCCGTTTTCGTTCCCCCGGCATTCCTGGGGGGCATCACAGGCGAACTCTTTCGTCAGTTCTCCCTGACCATAGCCGTATCCACGTTCTTCAGTTCGGTCAACGCACTTACCATGAGCCCTGCGTTGTGCGCACTGATTCTTAAACCCCGCCAGGGATCGCAAAACATCTTTTTCAGGGGGTTCAACACCGTCTTCGACAGCACCACCACCTGGTACACTCGCATCGTTTCAGCCGGGGTAAGACGCATCGGCATCATGATGGTCTTGTTTGCGGGGCTGGTCGCCCTGGGGGTCGTCACATTTCAGAAGGTTCCCACGGGTTTTCTCCCGCTGGAAGACGACGGGCTCGTGCTGGTCAACGTGCAGCTGCCCGATGGCGCTGCTTTGCACCGAACGTACGAAACGGTAGAGAAGGTGGGTAAGATCATTACCCAAACCGAAGGCGTAGCCGGCTGGGGCGCACTGGTGGGCTATTCCATGATCGATTCGTCGCGCTCCAACTTGGCGACGTTCTTTGTGCCTTTGAAGCCGTGGGACGAACGTCTGCCCAAGGGCCGTTCCAGGGACGTGATCATGCTGGAGCTCTGGGAACAATTTCGACAAATTCCCGAGGGCGTGGTGTTTCCCTTTACGCTTCCCCCGGTCATCGGATTAGGGACGGGAGGAGGCTTCGAGATGCAACTCCTCGACAAAGTCAATCTGGGATTTCCCGCCCTGGAACAAGTCGGCATGGAATTGGCCGAGGCCGGCAACAAACAGCGTGACCTTTCCGGAGTAGTCGCTACGTTCCGGGCGACATATCCCAACGTGTTCCTGGACATAGACCGTACAAAAGCGCTCGCGTTGAAAGTGCCGCTCGAAAGCGTGTTCGACACTCTGCAGACCTCCCTGGGGTCTGCATACGTGAATGACTTCAGTAAGTTCAGCCGAACGTGGCAAGTCACGGTTCAAGCCGACAGTGCCTTTCGGCGGACTCCCGAGGACATTTCCCAACTGTATGTGAGAAACGAAGAAGGTAAGATGATTCCGTTGGGAACCATGGTTCACGCGCGTTACGATGTGGGACCGATGCGGGTCGACCGTTACAACATGTTCCCGACCGCAAAAGTCATGGGCTCACCAGCGGAAGGATATAGCTCCGGGCAGGCACTCGGCACGATGCAACAGTTGGCCGCGAAAATGCTCCCGCCGGGGATGGCGTTCGAGTGGACCAACATGGCCTACCAGGAGCAGAAGTCCGCGGGGAAGGGAGCCATCGTATTTGCCGTAGCGATTCTCGTGGTGGTGCTGATTCTGGCTGCATTGTACGAGAGCTGGGCCGATCCCCTTGCCGTCGTCCTGATCGTTCCATTGGCCGTATTGGGCTCGGCTGTGGGCCTCCTGATAGCCGGGCTTGATAATAACGTGTACACTCAGGTCGGTCTTGTGCTCCTGGTCGGATTGTCGGCAAAGAATGCGATTCTCATCGTGGAGTTTGCCCGAGACACGAAAGCAAAGGGAAAGGGGACCATCGAAGCCGTGATCGAGGCATCGAGGCTTCGGTTTCGCCCCATTCTCATGACGGCCCTTTCCTTTATTTTCGGAGTCCTGCCCCTGGTCGTTGCAACCGGAGCCGGTGCTGTTAGTCGGGTCTCAGTTGGAATAGTGGTTTTTGCAGGAATGCTGGGAGTCACAATCCTGGGTGTTTTCTTCACGCCAGCGCTCTATGTGCTCATGCAAGGGCGGAGGGGCCGGGGAAAAGAGTCCGAGAAAGGGCACGGCCATGGTTCCACACCGGTGCCGCGCTGATGACGGGCGATCCCGTTCCGCGTTTTGAACCCGTCAAGGCATCACCGGCTTCCCTTTCGGTCCTTACCATTTCACGGGTCCCGCCGTCACGTCGGGTCGTCCGCCTCAATCGACCCGGCGCGTCTTGATGTACCGACTCACCAGATAGGCCACGACCACCGCGACATAGAACTGACCGACCATGGCCTCAATTACGGTGAGCATCTGTGCCGTATGACTCAGAGGTACGATGTCGCCGTAACCCAGGGTCGTCAGCGTAACAAAGCTGAAGTACAGGAGTGTGGATTCAAAACGCCGACCGGTACTCTCAACATTGAACGAGTCGGGCTGGAACATATTCAGAGTGCTAAATACGAACGCCCAAATGAAGCCGAGTATGATGAAGAAATTGACGGTTCCGAGGATCTCGGCGCTGGAGACCTCGGAACTTGCAATGAGCGCCTTGAGAATGAACACTCCGCAGAAGACCAGAAGTGCAAGGCTGAATAAAGTCATTGCCAACCCCAACGGTTCCCGCGCAAACGAAAGGAGGTACGCGGGACGCCACAAGTCCAATGCGATGAGAATCACTGCCGGAACGGCCAACACCAGTATCGTTCCCATGGAATGGGGGCTTTGGTCCTTCACGAGCCATGCCGATACGATAATGGCACCCAACAGGACGGCATGGGCAACAGAGCCGGGGAGCAGCGGATGAAAGATGAGAAGCCCCAACAGGACGGCGAGCACCGCGAGGTACTTCCTGGTGACGGTTCCGCCCAATACTGGATATTTCCGATGTAACTCCATGATCGTCCTCTCCCGCGCGGACCGATCCGGAGACACCCTATGCGTGAGTCTCCGGCCATCCTGACTCGTGTACGTCCGGTCGGCGTCATCGGGCCGATCGGTCCGGTCACTGTAAGCCGCTTTTCGTGATCATTCAACCGGATTTCGGAGACCCCCGGAACGGTGAGGTGTCGATATTCCATTTCAGTCATGCCGGCCTTTACCGTGCGAGCGAGTCGTGCTAGAAAAAAGGCCATGAAATCTACCGTGTCCATCAGAAAATGTGGAGATTACGACCCGGCTCGCGTAACCGCGGTTCTGCACGCGGTAACGGACGATCTGGGGGGCTTGGGTTCCTTTGTCAAACGGGGGGACAGGGTCCTGCTCAAACCGAATCTATTGAAATCAGCCGGCCCCGAAGAGGCGGTGGTGACACACCCTGCATTCGTGGAAGCGGTCGGCTGCATGGCCAAGGACTGTGGAGCCGAACTTTTCCTCGGGGACAGTCCTCCTTTGGGCAAACTTGCCCGTGTTGCCTCAAAGTCGGGTTACGACCCGTTCATGAAGAAACTGAACATCCGGATGGTGCCGTTCTCGGAGAAGACAACCGTGGAATTCCCCGATCGACGACTCTTTCGGCGCCTGGATCTGGCCAAAGAGATCTTTGACTTTGACCTGGTCGTCAATCTCCCGAAGCTGAAGACACATTGTCAAATGGTCCTCACGCTGGCGGTCAAGAACCTCTTCGGCGCGATAGTCGGCTCGGACAAGGCCGGCTGGCATCTGCGGGCCGGAAAGGACTTCGACAGTTTTGCCACGGTACTGGTCCAAATTTACGAGAAGATCCGCCCGGGGATATCTATTGTGGACGGCATCCTGGGAATGGAGGGGAACGGACCCAATGCAGGAGTTCCCCGCAGGGTCGGCGTCATCGCCGCATCATCCGACGCGGTGGCTCTCGATGCAGAGGTCTGTCGTCTCGTCGGCTTTCCTCTCGAATCCCTGCGAACCTGCGTCATAGCACAAAACCTCGGGCTCGGAACTGCGGAACGCGGGATGATCGAGCGCGTGGGAGACGAACTGAACGGCTTTCCACTTACGGATTTCAAAGCCCCCAAGTCCATGACCATGGCCTGGAATCTTTCCTCCCGGAATCCGATCAGAAAGTTCTTGGAGAACCACCTTATAACCAAGCCGGACATCGACGCATCTTCATGTAAGAACTGCGGAATCTGTATGAAACACTGTCCCCCGCAGGCAATAAGCGAAAGGAAAGGAGTCATGGTTGTCGACAGAGGCAAATGCATTTCCTGCTTCTGTTGCCATGAGCTGTGTTCCAACGAAGCGATTCGCATTGTCCAGCCGTTCCTGGGAAGATGCATCTCCGCCATCAGCCGTTGAGGGCCCGTCGCAAGTGCGCCGTCTTCGCGACTGACGGTCAGCGGCTCGGAATGGTACTGTTCGTCGCCGCGGTCGGGAGCAATCTTACCGAGGTCCACATGGTCTGGAACCATGGATTTTGAAGTTCTACAGCACGCGGCTCGAGAACTGAACGAGCTACTTACCGATGGATTCATCAACAAGATCCATCAACCGCTTCCCCGTGAAATTGTGCTCAGAATCCGGCTCCACGGAGGGGGAGGCGGCAATCTGGTATTGAGCGCAGACCATCAAGTCGGAAGGATTCATCTGACGAGCCTCCGGATTCCCAATCCCCCGAGACCTCCCAGGCTGTGCGCGTATCTGAGGGCCCATTTTCAGGGTGCACGAATCGAGGGAGTGAATGCTGCGCCCGATGACAGAGTCGTGCATATTCGCGCGGTACGTGGAGGCGTTTCGAACAGGCGTGAAATGGATCTTATCTTGGAACTTCTGGGCAGGGACTCCAACATCATTCTGGTCGATCGTTCATCGAATCGAATCATGGAATGTCTCCATAGAATACCCGAGAAAGAGACGGGGACTCGGATCGTCGTCCCGGGAGCCCCGTATGTCCCTCCGCCAAAGAGCACCCGTCGCAAAAGGCCCGTTGCCCACGAAGGACCGGGAGGCCGGGTAAGTCCCGGCATCCGTGTTGAACCGGGGGGAAGACCGCGTCTTGTTCTCGATGCGGTAGATTCGAAGGACGAGATCTTTGGCACGATCAACGAGGCTGCGGATTGTTACTATGGCTCCAGGCTCCGGGCGGCCATGCTGGACGCCCTGAGGCGTCAGGTCGCCATGCCCTTGAAGGCAAGAATCGCCGGCCTCACGCGACGCCTTTCCAAAATAGAAGCGGACGCGAAACGTCTCGAAGGCTTCGAGAGCCGGGGAGAGGAGGGAGAACTGCTCAAGGCGAACCTGCAATCGACAAGGAAGGGCATGGAATCGCTGACGGTCCGGGACTGGTATACGAACGAGCCGAGGACGATCCGACTTGACCCGACGCTCGGTCCTATTGCAAACATGGAGCGCATATTCCGCAAGGCCGCGAAAGGCAAGCGGGGCAGGGAGGTTACAGCACGGCGTCTCGAGGAGACGATCGAAGAGAAGAGGGCGCTCGAGGAAATCCTCTTCTTCGTTGAGACATCTCAGGACACGGATCAACTTGAAGATACCGCGCGGATGGTTCGCGGCCTGGGACGCGGACCGAAGCCGTCGATTTCTTCTAAGACGGAACGAGAACCTAAATCAGAGTCCAAGTTCGTCCGAGAGTTCCGTACGCCGTCGGGTCGCCTGGTGATCGTGGGAAAAAGCGCTCAGGGAAACGACTTCCTGCTTCGAAGGAAGGCCCGAAAGGGCGACCTGTGGTTTCATGTCAAGGGCATGCCCGGATCGCATGTCCTGCTCCCGGAGAGAAGCAAAGAACCGGCTTCCGCAGAAGACATGGAATACGCCGCGGGGCTGGCGGTGGATCATTCGAAGGCCCGAGGAGGAGGAAAAGTCGAAGTTATGGTGGCGGATGCCGCGGACCTTCGGCGCCCGAAAGGAGCACTTCCGGGTCAAGTGATCGTGGCGAGCTACATGACGATCGTGTCCGACGGCGCGGTCGCAGCCGAAGGCCTCAGTCCCAGGGACACAGCGCCTTGATTCTGTCATGGAGGTCCTGGGACTTTTTCACGAGACTCGCGTCGCCTTTCTTGCGCATTCTGTCGTAACCGAGCGCGCACGACGTGACATACTGGCCGATCAAGTCCTCGAGTTCGGGTGAGACTTCCGGATTCGCTTGCCGCAATTCCTTGAGGAACTTCGTCCTTGCCTCCAACAGCGCCTTTTCTCTGTCTTCGCCGAATCGGTAGATACAGAGATTCTTCACGGTCTCCACGTAATCCTTGACGATGACGCACTGCGTATCCGCAGCCGGGACATGAGTGGGCCCCGGGATTATCGATGCCGCAACAACGAGCCCTACGAGAAAACACGCGAACACTCTGCCGAACATGTCGAGCCCTCCCTCACTGAATGTGTGTCAAGTGTAACCGGCGGCGAACAAATCAGTCAATGCAATTCGGGATCGTGTTGCGAGGATTTACCCCGATGGAGGGGAAACTCCGAAGCGGTGGGGAGGAGGCTCCACTGCCGACCGGGTAACGTTGCCGGCACTCAGGAGTTGGTCGAAGAGGCTGCGCAATCCCTTGCCCGAAAGCCCGTACTTCTCCGTCAGGCCACCATTTGAGATCCCCGATCTGATGTCGCAGACGATTTCTCGGGCCTTGACTCTTCGCTTGGCTTCCATTGGGATTCCTCCTCCGCTAGTACGACCCGGTTGCGACCTTCGTTCTTGGCTCTGTACAGGGCCTTATCCGCAGCCCTGATAATGGAGTCCACATCCGTGGGAATATACGGTTGGGAAACGGCAACCCCAAAACTCATGGTCACGTGAAAAGTTCCTTCGCGCGTTCGTGCAGGATGTGCCGCGATCTCGGACCGCGCTCTTTCAGCCACTCTGAATGCGGCCTTGGCATTGCTGTTGGGCAGCACGACGATGAATTCTTCGCCGCCGTATCGCGCGACCGAATCGTACCCGCGGACCGACGAAGCCAGCTTATCCGCAACATGTCTCAGCACCGAGTCGCCGGCAAGATGGCCGTATTGGTCATTGATGGACTTGAACCGATCGATGTCTCCGATGATTACTCCCACCGTGGTTTTCTCCCTTTCGGCCCGAGTCAACTCCTTCTCGAGAAACCGAAGAACAGCCTCCCTGTTCCATAACCTCGTCAGCGCGTCGTGAGTGGCCTGGTACTCGGAAGCTCTCAACGCCTCGGTTAATCTTTCGTGCAATTCCACGATCCTCGCGCCGGCACGAACGCGGACCTTCAATTCACTCGAGTCGAAGGGTTTCACCACATAGTCGTCCGCACCCGCCTCAAGGCCCGCTAAGATGTCTTCTCGACTGTCCTTGGCCGTCAGCAGGATTATGTACGCGTACCGCTGATCCGGTTCGGATTCACGGATTCTCTTGCAGAGCACCGGTCCGGTCATTTCCGGCATCATCCAATCCAGAATGGCTATCCTGGGGGCGTCTTCACCGCTCATGACCTTCCAGGCTTCCGTACCGTCGGAGCACGACACCACCTCATAACCCCATTTAGTCAACTGTGCCTGGAGCAGCCGCCGCGTTACGGGATGGTCTTCAGCAATCATGATTCTCATGGTCCAGTTCCTTTGCAACACCGGCGAGATTCTTCAACAGGAGCGATAGTTCCGCTTCCAGTTCCTTCAGAATCTCGGGCATCTCCGTGACGTTCCCTGAGCCCCCCTGAGTCTCCAAACGCTGCGCGGCGTCAAACGCTCCTCCCGTGGAAAAGACCGACACGGCTCCCTTTAACGTGTGAGCAGCTTTTCGAACGGCCTCACGGTCTCCATTCTCGATGGCATCTCCGATCTCGCGCACAAGCCGAGGGGCGTCGTCCCGAAACATCTCGAGAATCTCCCGCAGAAGCTCCCGGTCCCCGTCTACCGTATCCAGCAATTGGGAAAGTCCGGGACCCTTCTCAGTATGGCCGGCGGAGATCGGCACACCGTTGTTCCTTTGCGAGAAGACATCTATCTTTTCGACCTTGTCAAAGAGAACAGCCGGGTCCACAGGTTTCGATATGTAGTCGTCCATTCCCGCTTCCAGACACCTTTCTTTGTCCCCTTTCATGGCATGTGCGGTCAGCGCTATGATTGGGACGTGCCGTCCCGTACCCGCCTCGCGTTTCCGAATCAGGCGCGTGGCCTGCATTCCGTCCATAACGGGCATTTGAACGTCCATCAAGACCAGATCGAACGCTTCCATTTCCACTGCCGCAACCGCTCTCTTTCCGTCGGAGCAGACGGACAGGGAGTGACCCATCTTTTCGAGCATTCTCACCACCAACTTCCGGTTCACCCGGTTATCTTCCGCGAGTAGTATGCGCAGACTTTGCCGGCTTTCTCGAATGGTGTGGCGCGTGATCAACCGTCTGCCTTCTCGGTCGGCACCCGTACCCTGAACGGTGTCGACAATGGCTTCAAGAAGTTCCGACTGCTTCACGGGCTTGAGCAGGTATGCCGCAATGCCCAACTCGCGGCACCGCGCACCGTCTCCCCTGCTGCCTCCGGAGGTAAGCATGATCACCTTGAACCGGCTTGCCTCCGGTCTCTCGGCCAACCTTTCCACGAGCTGGAAGCCGTCCATCTCGGGCATCATGAGATCTACAAGGGCCACATCAAAAGGCCGTCCTCGGTCCGCTGCGGCCTTGATGGCATCCAGTGCCCGTGCCCCGGAACTCACCGAAGTCGGCACCATGCCCCAGCCGGAAAGCGTCTCCCGGAGAATTTGTCTGTTGGTCGCGTTGTCGTCCACGATGAGAGCGGACAGGCCGTTCAGGATCCGTGCATCTTGATATTCTCCGGGTTTGGCGAGTTCCCTCGAAAGCTTGAGTTGGACCCTGAACGAGAACGTGCTTCCATGGCCTAACTCACTCTCGACCCGTATGTCTCCGCCCATCATATTGACCAGTTGAGATGAAATGGCCAAGCCGAGGCCGGTTCCGCCATACTCCCGCGTAACGGACCCATCCACCTGCTCAAAGGCATTGAAGATCTGTTTCAATTTGTCGGAAGGGATTCCAATGCCCGTGTCGGAAACATTGAATCGTATGCATACCGTCTCGTTGTCATCCCAATCCAATTCCGCTCGAACGACGACCTCTCCGCTTGCGGTGAATTTTATCGCATTGCCGACCAAATTGACGAGGACCTGCCGGAGGCGTCCTGGGTCTCCCTCGAGTGCGTTCGGTATCTCGGGACCGATCAAGTACGCCAGTTCCAGTCCTTTCGCATGGGCCTGTACCGCCATGGTCGTCATGGTGTTTCCGATACAATCCCGCAAGCTGAATGAGGTGCTGATAAGGTCGAACTTGCCCGCCTCCATTTTCGAGAAATCGAGAATGTCGTTTATGAGAGACAGTAGTGAGTGTGCCGAAACCTGCACTCCCTCCAGATAGTCTCGTTGCTCGTCCGTCAGATGCGTGTTCAGGGTGAGTTCCGTCATACCGATTATGCCGTTCATGGGCGTACGAATCTCATGGCTCATGTTGGCCAAGAACTCACTCTTTGCACGACTGGCCTCTTCGGCTGCCATCCGAGCTCGTACTTGCTCGGAAACATCAATCACGTTAAGGATCACTCCTTTGTATTCGTCGGATGCTATGATCGGTTGAACGCGGACACACGCGTGCATGCCCAAGATTTCCCGATGGACCTCCCATGCCGCTTTGGTCTTACCCGATTTGTATTGGTCCAATATGGAACGGATCCGCTTCGCCACGGCTTCCGAATGGAAGTCCCACAGACTTCGGCCAACGATTGCCTCGCGGGTCGCTCCTGTCTTTTCCAGGAACCACGGGTTGACCTCGGTGACGATTTCGTTTCCGTCAATGACGACGACTCCTTCCTGCATGCCTTCAATCATGGAGCGAAGCTTGTCGGCTTCAGCCTCCGCAATCTTGGTTGCTTTCGTGAGTTCGGTGACGTCGACAAAGGATTCTATACCAGCGGTTATGCCTCCGGTCTCGTCCCTCACCAGAGACGAGTTTTTCAGGACGGTCAACAGACCGCCGCTCGCGGTTCGAATCTTGCACCGCCGGCGGAAGATCCGATCCTCTCGATCGTTTTCAAACAGGCCACAATTGCCCTCACAGGATCCTTCACAGAAAAACGTACAAGGTTTTCCAACCACCGCGGCTCTTTCATATCCGGTTACCCGGGAGAACTCCTGATTCACGTCGGTGACGACGCGACGGGAGTCCACCGTACAGATGGCCGTTGCCGCGGTATCCAGCAGATCGCGTTGGAATTCCAAGGATCTCACGATTTCTTGTTGAGCTATTTTCTGATCGGTCGTATCGCGGATGATACCCTGGTATCCTTCCACTGTCCCGTCGGACCTCATGTGGCGGGTCACCGTGCACTCGGTGACGACTTCCGTCCCGTCCTTTCTCCGGAACCCGAGTTCAAAATCCTTCACGTAGCCGTCTTCCCTGATGCCGACCGAAAATCGTTGTCGGTCCTCGGAAACCGCGAACAGATCGGTAATCCTACGTCCGGACAGATCCGCTGCGTCGGAATAGCCCAACAAGTCGATGAAGGCCCTGTTGAAGTCGAGGATGACACCCTTCGCATCGGTAATGACAATCGCGTCCTTGGACTGCTCAAAAAGAGTGCGGTACCTGCGTTCGCTCTCCGACAATTGTTCTTCCGCACGTTTTCGGTCGGTGATATCAACAATGACCCCGATGATTCCCTGACGAATCCCCTCATCGTTGGCGATTGACGCGACTGAGAGGTCTACCCGGCAAATCGAGCCGTCCTTCTTCCTGTACCGCTTTTCCATTCGATATGAGGAAACCCTGCCTTCCACCAGGGCCTGTATATTTTCCCGTGTGGGTGGAACATCGTCCTGGAATGTGATCTCTTCCACGCGACGGTGATGAAGTTCTTCCGGCTGATAGCCCAACATGGACGCGAAGGTTGAATTGACCTCCATGATGCGTCCGGTGTCATCCACCAGATCGATGCCCACAGCAGCATTGTTGAAGATGGCACGATAGAGCTCTTCTTTGATTCTGAGTTCTTTCTCCACATCGCATCTGCGCTCGATCTGTTCACGAAGTTGCTCGTTCACCCCCGAGAGGGACTCCGTGCGTTCGCCGACCGGTTCTTCCAAATCATTGCGTGAGTTCTCAAGTGCTTCTGCTGTGCGATCCAACGGCTTGGTACGGGTGTCGAGTCGGTGTACGCCCCAGAAGATGCCCACGATACCAATCGCCCAAAGCCCCAGGTACGACAGTAGCTCGCGAGAGATCTTGCCGGACCGAGCCACTTCCAGACTCTTGACCGGCACGTCGATACTGACGCCCCCGCGGACCTCCCCCGCCTTGTGCCCTTGAGATGCATGACAGTTAAGGCATGCTTTTTCGGTCTTGAGAGGCTCCATGAGCCTCAGATGGGGCTCTCCGGCCATGTCCCGGGTCATCTGACGGGTTCCTATGACGGAAAACGCGAACAGTGCGCACACCACGCCGGTCCAAGCCGCAACTGCCACGGTGAGATAGGGCCTGATCCTGGAAAACCTGTTTGATGACCTCACTTCAGTCTTCATGGTGATCCTCCCGGAGCCCCGAGATCCCTGCGCGTTCATGATGCGCGGCGTCCCTCAACGCTTAAGGCACTATGCCCTCCGATAAGTCGGTGAGGCGTTGGATCTTCGCAAGAAGTATATTCCTGTTGACGGATGAGTCTCAGATTGGGAAGAGTCGACATGAAACAATTGAAAATATCCTTCCCGAAGTGATCCCTGCCGCACGCCGTGATGATGGAGAGTGCCTTTTCTTCGGGCATCGCCGGCCTGTAGACCCTGTCATGAACGAGCGCATCGTAGAAATCCGCCATTCCGACGATCAATGCACTCTCCGGCACTTGATTTCCGATCAGCCCGTAGGGATATCCCGAGCCGTCCCATTTCTCGTGGTGACCCAGCGCGATTTCTTTTGCCATTTCGAGCAGTGGGATGTCGGTGCCGTCAAGGATCTTGGCTCCGATAATCGTGTGCTGCTTCATGGTTTCAAATTCCGCGGGGGTAAGTTTTCCCGGTTTGAGCAGTATTCTGTCCGGAATTCCGATCTTGCCGATGTCGTGCATGGGAGCCGCGAGGCGGATGTCGTCCACCCGCGCGTCGACCCATCCGAGCGCGGCAGCCAATTCCGCGGCATACAGGCCGACTCGCCTGACGTGGCAGCCGGTCTCGTCGTCGCGGTGTTCAGAGGCCGAGATGAGCCGCAGAACGATTTCCGACTCTCTCTGGCGGACCTCCAGAGTCCTTTGTCGAACCTTGGCCTCCAAAGCTTCTTCATGTTGTTTGCTCAGCAAAGTGAGGCGACGGCGCTCCAGCGCGCCGGCAATATTGATGACAATTTCATTTCGTTCAAAGGGCTTAAGAAGGTAGCCGTACGCACCTCGTTCCAGAGCGTTGACCGCGGTCCTCCGATCGTCCACACCGCTGACCATCAGCACGGCAGTGGCCGGGAAGGATGCCTTGACATACTCGAGCAAGTCCAAGCCCGACATTCCCGGCATCATGATGTCCGTGACGACGAGATGGAACTTGTTGCCGTCTTCAAGGACCTGCACGGCTGCTTCTCCGCTCAGCGCCTTTGTGCACGAGTACCCTTCAGCGGTGAGAATTCGCTGAATTAAGTCGGCAACATACGGTTCATCGTCCACCACAAGAATATTGGCGGCGTCTTGGGAAGCCATATCACATTCCTCGTTTCATTTGCCGTACGCACACATGACAAGATGTTCTCCGCTGGATAGTCTTGTCGTCGTGACGTGCACTTCACGGGCTTCACCGCCCTCTTCAGGCACCGCGAAGAAACTCGTCTGCGACACGTCGTCGATGTGTGTCTCCAGAGCCTCAATCCCCGCGAAATTGTCGCCGGAACCACGATCCGCATTTGCTCTGGATTGGGTCCCATCCAGCCGTTTTTTCAGGAAATTACCGGCCCCATCGGGGAACAGTTCCTTGAACCGAGCATTCGCATACACGACCGACCCGTCCTCCGCGGTTATGCCCAGGGCCATGGGTGCATGCCTGAGTATTTCCAGGAGCTTCTCACTGTGCTCTTGAGCTTGGATTTGAGCACGTGTGCGAAGACGGATCTCCCGGGACAGCCTGTGCTCGGCGGTCCGGAACTTCTCGAGGAGATCCGCGTATCCCAATTTCAGCTCGGCGTACTGATTTCGGAGACGGTTTTCCTCACGCAGGCTTATCCTCTGATGGGCCCTCTCCGAGGTCAGGTCCTGCATCACCACCAGCACGTGTCTCTCAGAGTCGACGCGGACCGAGCGCAGATGCAGACGATACCACCTCCGACGTGTGCCGATCTGCAGAATCGCTTCAGCCGTAAAGGGCGTGCGCGATTCAAAGGCATTCTCCAATACGAGGACCGCCTTTTCAGTGAGCTCATGAGCTCGTTGCGCATCGCTCGGAATGGGAAAGAGCGATTCAAAGGGCAGCCCCACCGGTGAGCCGTCGTCGCCTGGGCTCTTACATGCCTGATTCGTGAAGACCACGTGATGCCATTGATCCACCACCAGCACGGGAAGCGGAATGGAATCAAGAACCGTGCCGAGTGCGGTCAAATCGATGCTTCTCAGGTCGAAACTCCCCGTAGAACAGACGTGAGCGGGGAGCAAGCCGTTGAGGCCCGCGGTTCGATGTGAAGCACGTGGCTGCGGTAACGGACATGGGTCCGCCGGCATTTCGCGGACCTGGGATCCTTCATGGGCAGCGTCGCCGATCATATCGGGTTTCCTTTCGCTGAGTAAGTCAGGCTCGGGCCGATCCGTACCCGGCCGGCCCGTTGTCGAACAGTGAACTTCTCGAGTCCCCGTTTGAACGAATCCTGGCCGACCGAATCGAGAACATTTGGGCGTCTTCATCCCTTCCCGCCTGGCGGTACGCATTGGCGAGGTCCTCCAGCACCAGTCGCACCCTCGGGCTGTCACGCTCCACATGCGTCTCCAGGACGGCGAGTGCCCGTTCGTAAAACGAGACGGCCTGTCGTGCGTCACCTTCGGACCGAGAGAGCTCGGCATTGATCAGCAGGTTGGCGGTCGCGCTGACCCAATCGCGGGAGCCCGACGCGCGCTCGGTGTTCTCTTGAAAAGAGAAGATTACCCGACGTGGAAGCCCATCCGAATCACCCATGGGCAAGACGGCGATTTCAATGGCCGTTTCAGACCCCTCCCGACTGATGAGAACACAATCCGCGGCCGGAACAACAAACTCATCTTCCGCCCTGGGCACACAACGCTCGTCAGTCGTCTCTTCCGAATCTCGACGGTTGAGAACGAGGACTTCGGTTACGGGTTTTCCCACGGCTTCGGTATTGCTCCAGCCGGTCATGACTTCTGCAAGGGAATTGAGGTGGCGGATAGTGCCTTGTCCGTCGGTGAGGATGAGGGCCCCGCCGATGATCCCGGTAGCCCTTCCGAAGGACTGTGCCATGTCCCTGGACTGCATGTCTGCCTGATGTTTCTTGAGGGACACCTCAATCGTTGCATGGAGTTCCACTTCCGAAAACGGCTTGACCACATAGCCGAGCGGAATCGAGCCCAGGGCTTTGGTCAATGTGGTCTCGTCCGAATGGGCCGTCAGGTACACGACCGGTATGTCATACTTCTGACGAATGATTGACGCGGCTTGCACTCCGTCCATTTCACCGGCAAGCTTGATGTCCATGAGGACCAGGTCCGGATCCATTGCCTTCACCTGTTCCACGGCATCCTCTCCTCGAGAAAAGGTGCCGACTACTATGTAGCCGAGTTTCGTCAACCTCTCCTCGATTTCCATGGCTACGATCGCCTCGTCTTCAACCACAAGTATGCGCGCTGCGGGCATCTCGATCTCCTCTCACTCATGTCAGGTCCGGCAGTTCAATGGTCACCGTCGTGCCGTTCGTGGTCAGCACGTCAATGTGTCCACCGAGCTGGTGTTCGGCAAGTCGTTTCACCAGCTTCAGGCCAAGGGACGATGCCGCGCCCCAATCCAGATCGAGCGGCATCCCCTTGCCGTTGTCCCGTACCTGAAGCATATGTCCTCCGACCGACCTGCTCTTGAAGGCGACCCGTATCTCACCGGGCTCGCCTTTCAAGAAGGCGTGTTTGATACAATTGACCACCAGCTCATTGATGATCAGTCCGCACGGAAGAGCCGAGTCCACCGAGAGATGTGCGTCGTCAACATCGGTTCGTACGGACAGGGTTGCCCCTTCATCACCACAAGCTTGGGTCAAGGCCTTTACGAGCGCTTCCACGTATCGTCCCATGTCAATTCTTGCCAGATCGTTCGACCGGTAGAGTTGTTCATGAATCAAGGCCATGGATCGAACCCGACATGCACAGTCATTCAAGGCCTCCAACATCGTCCGATCCTTGACGGTGGAGCTTTGAAGCGCCAAGAGGCTGCATATCATCTGCAAATTGTTCTTGACACGATGGTGGATTTCGCTCAGCAATACGTCTTTTTCTTCCAGTTGTTTCCTGATGCGCACTTCACCTAGTTTGCGATGGACTATCTCTCTTTCAAGAAGCTCGTTTGCTCTCCGGAGCTCTTCGGTGCGTTCCCGGACCTCTTGCTCAAGACTCTCCCGAGCACGGCGAACCGCTTCTTCAGCTTCGCGTCTGGCCCCGACCTCGCGGCTGAGTTCTTCGTTCACTCTTTCAAGAACTCGTCGCCTGGTCTTTTCTTCTTGATATATCCTTGCCAAGTCTTCGGCGTACTTGACGAGCTGCAATCGGTCCATACGCCGGCCCGTGTCTTCGTCCGTTTCACGATGCCGGCAGTCGTATCCCGCGTATTCGGCTTCGCGTTCAGCGATAAGGCATGTCCCCTGCATTTTCTCGTCATCGCCCCACATGAGCTCCGAGCACTTCATGGCCGATCTCCGTGTCGTGTCCGCGCGGGACACGATGGGTTTTTTCTTCAGATATGCAACGGCCGTGCCGGCGAACCGAGAACGGCCACGAAGACGGTTTCACAGGTAAAATCAATGGGTTGACACGGAGGCGGAATGTGTGATGGTCCGTACGTTCCTCACGAGAAGGCAGGTTTCGTACAAAAAACCAACTAACCAGAAATTTAGAGGCGATTACGGATGGTTGTGTGCGGTGCTGGGGATCGGGACCAAGACGAAGACTGGAACTGTTGTTGGTTTTTTGAACAGATCCGCATGGCGTAACAACGGTCTGTTTCTTATTTGTACCATACCGGGAGAACGCGGAATTTGCCGGAAAACCCCCTTCCTTCTCGTTCCCAGGCTCCCGCGGCTGACCGCCCGTCCTCCGGACTCTCCCCAGTCTTTATCAGAAAATCCTTTTTCCGAGGGGTGACTTTGACCCGGATCTCGGGCGAATTTTCCCCCCGGTTGCGACTTATCGGTCAAGGCGGTTCGCCCGATTGGAGATCACTCCCTCACACCGAGGCTCTTCATGTAGTGATTGAGGGAGTTTCGGGAAATACCCAGCAGATCGGCCGCACGCGTGGGGCTGCCGCCGCAACGGCGCAGCGCTTCGGACACCAGAGCCCGTTTCAAGTCGCGGGTTACGTCGTTGAGGGATCTGCCGTGAGGGAAGTCGGTGAAATAGGACCATTCAGTCCTGGCCTGGTCCAGCCCAAGGGACGCCACGGGTATCCTGCCGCCGCCGCTCAGGATGAGAGCGCGTTCGAGCATGTTCCTCAGTTCCCTGACGTTTCCCGGCCAATGGTACGTCTTGAGTCGTTCCATGACCTCTTCATCGAACACGGGCTTGCTTACAAGCTGCAGGTCCTTTTCCAGTTGACGTGTGATTTGCCCCACCAGTACAGGGATATCTACGGTCCGTTCGCGCAACGCGGGAACTCTGATCGACAGAACGTTGATCCGATGGAACAGGTCACTGCGAAATCGTCCTTCCGAAACCTCTTTCTCCAGATCCCTGTTGGTTGCCACAATGAGTCGGGCATTTACGGTAATATTCCTTTCCGCGCCCACGCGCGCGAACGATCTGGTATCGAGAAAGGTGAGAAGTTTGGCTTGTAGACGAGGTGAAAGCTCGCCGATTTCGTTGAGAAACAACGTGCCGCCCTCAGCCAGCTCCAACAGGCCTCGCTTGCGGGCACGTGCCCCGGTGAACGCCCCCTGTTCATGGCCGAACAGTTCCGATTCCGCCAACTCGGGGGCTACGGACGCGCAATTGACCGTGAAGAACGGACCACTTGAGCGCGGTGAATTGTCGTGGATATAGCGGGCCATGAAATCCTTGCCGCTTCCACTCTCACCCAGAAGCAGAACGATACTGTCCTGTAACGCCACCAGCTTGGCCTTGGTCAAGGTTTCCTTCATGGGTCGGGAAGGATACTCCATGGGCGGCTCATCAGTGGGAAGTTTCCGCCTCGCTCGGTCGGTAATGTTCCGGGCCATTCCGCAGATCCCTACAATGTCGCCCGATTGGTCGTGCAACGGCGCCTTGGTCTCCAGAAACGTCGTAGGGGCTCCGCGTATCAGCCTCGTATGCTCTTCCTCAATGGTCTCCCCTTGAAGCACCCGGAGGTCCGAATGTCTGAGATGCCGCGCGGCATCCAGCCCGTACAGACTCTCGTCGGTCTTCCCGAGAATCTCCGAGACCGGCATCTGCAGCAGGTTGGCCATCGCGGGATTTACGTGGGTGTATCTGATGTCGCGGTCCTTCATGTAGACGCAGTCCTGAGCGGTTTCAAAAATTGCTTTCAGACGTTCCTCGCTCCTCCTCAACTCCGTTTCCGCTCTCTTTCGCTCCGCTATCTCCGCAAGAAGGCGCTGGTTGGCCTCCTCAAGCTCCTTGCGCTTGGCCTTTTCCTCGCCAAAGAGCTTGGACATATCTTCCGCGTACTTCAACGCTTGTCTGTAGGCCGACACTTCCTCGCCGGTCATGGGTTCATGACCTGCGTCCGTGGCAGACG
This sequence comes from Desulfomonilaceae bacterium, assembly GCA_031082285.1. Taxonomy (GTDB): domain Bacteria; phylum Desulfobacterota; class Desulfomonilia; order Desulfomonilales; family Desulfomonilaceae; genus JAVHLK01. The sequence goes on along the minus strand of JAVHLK010000016.1, from coordinate 9,255 downwards.
TAGAGTCTCGTCCAGTAGACATGCATCACCCCAGAATCTCGTCCACTTTTCTCATCAGTTCCAGCGGACTGAACGGTTTCACGAAATAGTCGTCGGCACCCGCGTCAATGCCTTTGGTGATGTCTGCGGCCTGCCCCTTGGCCGTGAGCATGATTATCTTACATCCCTTGGTCAGCGGATCGTTCCTCAAGATTCTGGTCGCTTCAAGTCCGTCAATGGTTCCCGGCATCATGATGTCCATCATGATCAAATCCGGCTTCTCATCGCGTGCAAGACGAAGGGCCTGTTCGCCGCTCTCGGCTTCAAGGACTCTGCAATCGTCTCTGGCAAGGGTCTTGGCCACAAGTTCTCTCAGCTCGCTCATATCATCCACAACGAGGATCTTCTTCATGGTCGCTTCCTTCCTCACAATCCGTTGGTTGTCGCATCGGCAGCGTGAACTCCACCATGGTGCCTCGGCCCTTCTCGCTATTCATCCAAATCCGTCCGCCCAGGGCCTCTACGACGTTTCGGGCTGCGGTCAGTCCGAGTCCGGTGCCGGAAACCGCCGTGTCGGAGGCATCGACACGATAGAACGGGTCGAACACTCTCTTGGCCTGTCCAGGATCCATTCCTATGCCTTCATCCTGAATAGAGAACAAATAATGCTCGGGAAAAGACTCACAGGTCAAACTGATCAGCCCCCCCGCAGGGGAATATCTCAATGCATTGTCAAAAAGGTTCCGAAACAACTTTGTTATCTTGTCGTTGTCTGCACGCACCTCAATGGGACCCGCCGGCAGAGTCGCCTCAATTCGGTGCAGCGAGGACGACTGCCTGTAGAACTCAGCCATTTGCTCAATCGTTTCAAGAAGATCCACTACTTGGGGTGTCGTCGGCACGCCTTCTCCACTTTCTATTCTTGATATGTCCAGAAGATCGCCGATGATATCGGCCATTCTCTCAGCATTTTTCCGAATGTACTCCAGGTACCTGGAACTCTCCGGAGGGGTTACGTCGTTCTTGAACAACAGCAACTCCGAAAAACCGAGAATGGAAGTGAGAGGAGTTCGCAATTCGTGTGCCGCGGTCGTGACAAAATCGCTCTTCATCTGTTCGACGTGTCTTCGGTGGGTGATATCTCGAGAAATCATCAAGATTCCGTTCGGCTTGTCTTCTCCATCACGTAGAAAAGTTATTGTCGCTTCGGTCCATACGCCCCGCCCATCCTTGTGGTACTGTTCGATCTGTTCCGTCCTCGAAAAAGATCGTCCCGGACTTGCGTGCTCCGCCGCACGCAAATCCCCGTATGCCTGCAGGAATCGCTTACGAGACGACTCGGTCAACGTATCCGGAACATTCGTCGAATCCAATTCCTGCACACGATATCCCAGTACGGACGTGACCGCCGGACTGACATACGTAAACCTGAAATCCATATCCAGCGTGAAAATAACGTCTCTCGCCGTCTCCACCAGTGTACGATAGCGCCTTTCGCTCTCCTCCAAGGCCCTGAGTATGGTCACTCGCTCCGTGATGTCGCTGCCCGTCGATCGAAACTCGATCACCCTGCCGTCACCGTCAAAAATCGCCCGTCGGGTCCACCTGACCCATCTGAGGTCTCCGGAAGGGGAGGGTACCTGCACCTCAAGAACATCCTCCGGGTTTTCCGGAACGAGCTGATCAATGCGATGTGTCACCAGTTCACGATCCCGTTCATCCAGGCCGCGAAAAAAGCTCGAGCCGACAAGATCTTCCCGCATCCTCCCAAAAAAACGGCAGTACGCATCGTTCACAAAGATGAGGGTTCCATCGGGCAAGTACCTGCACACCAATTCACCCTGACCATCCGGTTCCCCTGGGACTTCCCTATCGCTCCCTCCCAATTGTTCCTCGGCCCTGACGCGGGCAAGCGCACAGCCGGTTTGCCAGGCAATGACTTCCAGCGCCTGCTTGCGAGATGGAGAGATAGTATTCTTCGATCCCGACGACACGACCATGCAACCGATAGTGAGGCCGTCTCTTTTGAGTGGAACGGCTCCCCAACTTGCCGCCCCGGCTCTTCTCATGACATCATTGAGTATCGGGCTCTTGCGTCCGCTGAGGACATGGACCGGGTCGGGGTTTCGCGCGAATTCCCTTTGCAGGTGTTTGATCGTCCCACGCAGCACTTCTTCAGGGTATTTCCTCCACAGGCCTCGCCGGCACGTCAACTCCCAGGAACCGGTCTCGTCCGAAGCCAAGCAGACCCAGCCGCAATCCGCTCTCAAGATCTCCATTGCTGCGTCAAAGGACAGCTCCAGGACTTCCCGAGTGCTGCGAGCCGAACTCAGGTCCTGGGCGAGGTTCCGGAGTCTTTCATGTGCCGAAGGAGTGTCCTTCAACAGTCACCTTCCGTGCTCGGACGGTATTCATTTACGGCCCAACGAGATCCGGAAGTCGAGCCTTTGCATCCGGGCGACACCGGACGGACGTGGTGAAAACGTGCCCAGCCACTGCCGTCGAAACAAAGCCCATCTGGTGGTCCCGGTTGGGCCGACTGTTCGGACAGGCTCGGATTCTTCCGGCCGCTCATGATGTTGACCGTCACGATGTTACCATCAAACCCTTCCGTCACTGCTGCCTTCACAGGCAGCATGCCCGCGCAACCGGTGCAGGTTGCAGGCTCTTCGCTGCAGGTACCGAGAACCAATTTAACTGTAGCATGAGACGGAGCAAAATTTCCAGATTTCTCCCCAGTGGACCCTTCCAATACCATGGTATAGGATTTCCTGAATACGGTCACGTATTTCCGCAGAAGCTCGGTCGCATCACGTTCCGTGTTCTGCGCGGGATGCGGGGCGCTCTCGGAGCGGACACCGGCACAGAGGCACAGAAGATGACGGGCATCCCGCGCAGAACGCGGGATTCCCACGAGAGCGGTTTGAGACTCCGTCCCGCGGAACGCAGGATAGGCCTGCGCCGGGGAGACGGTGCATGTAAATGCGACCGTACTTATGAAACGGAGCACTTAGACACCATTGACGTACGAGCGGTGCCCCAATTATCATCTGTACCGTGAAATTGGAAGTGGATTCGGAGAGATCGCTTGTACCGAGGATCAAAGGGCAATATCTCATGAACGAGCGCGAACAAGATCATCAGGCGGAAAGGCGAGAATTATCTCGACTGCGAAGAAGAGTGGCGGAGCTGGAAGCGCAAGTGGCGAGAGACGGGCTTCGGGCGGCCGGGCGATCCGGTGCGGACGACGCCTTCTCAACGATTTTTCTCGGCTCGCCCGACATTCAATTAATCCTTCACGTGGAGTCGGGCGTCATCATAATGGCCAACAAAGCGGTCGAACGGGTCTTGAAGTACAATAAGGAAGACCTGGTGGGGGAGCATTACTCAGTTCTCTATCCGCCTGAACCCGAGACGCCTCGAGAGGAATTCCTGGACCGAATAACCGTGTACGATTCGGTATTAGAGGGGCAACATCTTGTGCGGTCCGACGGTTCGCTCTTTCCGGCCGAGCTCACGGCCACGCTGATCCCATGGGAGAGCGGCGAAGCACTATTAGTTACGTTCAGAGACGTGAGCGAACGAATACGAGCACAGCAGGCCCTCAAGGAGAGTGAAGAAAAGTACCGTCACCTTGCCGAACTTCTTCCAGGGATAGTGTTCGAGATTGATTTGAGAAAGAAGTTCACTTTTGTGAATAGATGCGGCCTGGAGACGATCGGGTACCGAGTTGAGGAGATTGCCGACGAAGGAACCCCCCTGTACGGCGTGATTCCCGAACATCGAGCCCGATTTTCACGAGATATCGACAAAGTCTTTGCAGGGGAATCTCTTGCAGGCAATGAATACACTTCGCTCAGGAAAGACGGTTCAACGCTGCCTGTGATGCTGTATGCCACACCGATCGTCCGAGATCGTCGGATCGTAGGTCTCCGAGGGGTAGGTCTGGATATTACGGATCTCAAACGGACTCAAGAAGCCCTTGAAAAAGCCAAGCAAAATTTGGAGAAACGGGTTGCGGAACGTACGGCTGAACTGGCGGAATCCAACGAGCAGCTCCGTCGCGAGGTCACGGAGAGAACGCGTGCCCAGGAAGCGCTGACCATCAGTGAACAACGCTTCCGAGCCATCTTCGACACGGCAATCGATTGCGTCTTCATAAAGAATGCATCCTTGCATTACACGCTTGTGAATCCCGCGACGGAACAACTCTTGTCGATTCCGTCCTCCGCAATCATCGGCAAGACGGACTTCGATCTGTTTGGTCCAGCAGCCGGGGAACACCTCAAGGCCGTTGACGAGAGAGTGCTGAAAGGGGAGTTTATAGAAGAAGAACACACAAGGCTCGTCAAGGGATCTCCCACCACGTTCTTGGACGTCAGAGCTCCGATGCAGGACGCATGCGGCACCATCATTGGGATTTGCGGTATTTCGCGCAACATCACGGAACGAAGAGAGACCCAGGCGGCACCCCGTTCGGACGAGCCCGACTATCCCGCGCCGGCTATGAAGAAAGCCCTGGACCAAGCATTGTCTGCTGCTCAAAGCGACACTACGACACTGATTACCGGCGAAAGCGGAAGCGGCAAAGACTTTCTGGCTCGCTATATTCACGAACGATCCAAGAGAGGCAGCGGTCCGTTCTATGCCATCAACTGCGCGGCATTGCCGCCTGACTTGGCTGAATCCGAGTTGTTCGGCCATGAGGCCGGCGCTTTTACCGGAGCAAACCGTGCCAAGAGGGGATTGCTCGAGCTGGCCGAGGGCGGCACGCTCCTACTGAATGAGATCGGAGAGCTCTCGCCGGGTATGCAGGCCAAACTTCTCTCATTCATGGACACCAAGACATTCACACGAGTGGGCGGAGAGAAGTGTACTACCGTCAACGCTCGACTTCTGGCCGCAACCAACCGCGATCTGGAGAAAGAGGTCGCGAAAGGCCGATTCCGAGTGGACCTGTTCTATCGGTTGAACGTCCTGCGCATCCGAGTTCCTCCACTTCGGGAGAGGCTGGAAGACATTCCCATCCTGGTGAACGAAATCCTCACGAGAATCGCGTTCGAGCTGCAATTAACCGAGTGTCCGGAGATCGATCCGTCGAATATGGTTCGGCTTGCTCAGTACTCGTGGCCCGGAAACGTGCGCGAACTTCGGAACGTGCTCGAGCGGGTGTTGATCGTCTCCGGGACGGGACCCTTGCATTTCGACTCCCTCTCGGAGAGTCCCGATAAAGCGCCTGCCTGGTCGTGGCAGACGGGTTTCCCGCCCGAGTTGCCGTTTACGGAACTTGTGAAGAGTCTCAAACGGGCGGTAATTCAAGAGGCCCTGGCACGCACCGGCGGCAAGAAAACCGAAACTGCACGCCTCCTGGGCATTACTCGCCACATCCTCAGGCGTCAGATTGAGGCCGCCGGGCCGGTCGAGCGTCGGGACGGCAATGACCCTCTTGAGGAATAACCAATGCCGTGAAAGTGTCTTGAGTAGGGTAGGTATTCACACCATCCCATGGGGGGATCGGCCGTGTACGTGTGACGGCCCGGCAGTAACGACACGGCAATCTCGTTGTCCGCGTGCCGCGATTTCTTCGTCCCGTGTTCCGCGCGGGGACCCGCCAATATTTCCGAGAAAGAGAGGCCGCTCCGCGTGAGCCTATGGATGCCGTCCAAGCTCCCGTTGATTTCCCCGGCACGGTATGGTACCTCTATTCGCTGCACGGAATCCGTGTGGAAACGGATCGGGACATGCCCGGAATCCGATTGGGTTGCAGTCGTTTCCTGTGGCCGGAACAATACAATGACCAGTACGCGAATTCGTTTGGCACTGCTGCTGCAAGATTTGGAATTCGGCGGTACGCAGAGATACGCGATTAATCTCCTGAAGCATTTGGACCGAACCCGCTTCGACCCCGAGTTGTGGGTTCTCCGAGGCGGTGACGACATGGTTCCCCTTGCGGAAGCGACCGGCACCAAGATCGTGCGGTTCACCGAGGGACCCTATCCCGGCCCGACGGCCGTCTACCGCTTGCTGTTGCATCTCGTTTCTTCACGACCTCAGATCCTCTACACGCTGACGGTGGTTCCCAACATATGGGGAAGGATCTTCGGAACCCTGACCCGCGTTCCCGTGGTTATCGCGAGTCTTCGCAACAGGGTTGCCGGTCAGTACGACAGGTGGCTCTGGCGATTGTGCGACCGCATGGTGGTCAACGCGGAATCCCTTCGGGATCTCCTGGCGAAGGATTTCGCGGTCGATCGGAATCGGATTGACGTGATTCCCAACGGGGTCGATACGGACTACTTTACCCCGGATCTTCCACAGCGGTCGACTCACCCGTCGCTGATCTATGTCGGTCGTCTGGTTGAACAGAAGGATCCGCTCACCCTCTTGAAGGCCTTCAGGCTGGTCGTGGACGATCTGCCTCAGGCCAGGTTGGTCATGGTGGGGAATGGCGACCTCCGGCCGGCGATTGATGAGTTCGTCCGATCCCATTCCCTGGGATCTCGCGTACAGGTACTGAACGGTACCAAAGACATCAGGCGGTACCTTCAGAAGTCATGGGCATTTGTCCTTCCCTCGGTGTTCGAAGGGTCGCCCAATGTGGTAATCGAAGCGATGGCCTGCGGCCTCCCCATCGTATCCACTCGGGTCGATGGAGTGCCGGAACTGGTCAGAGATTACGAAACAGGCTTCATGGTTGAACCGCAGAATGCCGAGGCGCTTGCTGAAGCCATGATCAAGGTCTTGTCCGATGATGAAAAGTGCCGGGCAATGGGCTCGCGGGCGCGAGAAAAGGCGGCCGCCGAATTCTCCATTGAGACGATGGCACGGATGACCGAACAAGTCTTCCTTGATGCTGCGAAGAGGGCCCGCATCGGGTAAGGCTCTGAGAATGGGTATGCCCTTCAAGAATTCACCGAGCAACGGGCGGAACAGCTGCCCACCTGTCGTGCCTCTCATGCCGCAACGACGGACTTGTCATCCGGTCCTTCACCTGCCAGCCGAGTGGCGGGGAAAAGGCCTTTGCCGTAAGCTTCTTTGCAAAACCAGAACGGGGCCCAAAGGTCATGATTGGAATAGTAATTCTGGGCGAGACAGCTCCCCAGGCATCGGGGCCTCATGAGGCATCGCGCACAGATCCCTTTGAATGCCTTCGGCATCCCTTCACGAATCTCCTGCAACACGGGATTGTGCTTCCAGACGTCCTCCAACCGATCGATCCCCGCGCGACCGAACACCATTTCCGGCACCGTTTCTCCGATACCGCACAACGCGTAGGTTCCGTCGCCCAGAACACCAAGGATGCCCAGCACGCCGCACGTTCCGCAACCGTCCGCTCTAGAACTATAGATCTTCCCGAGTGGACGGAAGGCCATGGGATAGTCAAATATGAGTCGCATCTTAGTGGTTTTGCTCAACTCGGTGTCCACCCACCGGCCCAATTCAATCAGTTCTTCTATCGTGAGCGATTCCTGAGTCTCATGCAGGTGCTCTCCTCGCGCCGTGGGCTGAAGGACATTGAATTTCACCGACTCCGCGCCGAGGGATTCGGCAAGGCGAACCATGGGAGTCACCTGACTCACATTTCGGCGCATCACGGTCATGATGATCTGAGGGTGTAACTTGGCATCCACGAGGTTCTTGATCCCGGACAAGGCCGCGTCGAAACAGCCTTTCACCCCCCGGACCCATTCGTGGGTCGCCGCGTCGGTGGAGTCCAGACTCACCGACACAAAAGGACGCTCGCACGACGCTATGGACCGGGCAATTTCGGCCGTGCAGGCCGTTCCGTTGGTCTCCATTACCAGAGGGATCTTTTCCGTCCTTGTGTAATCCAGCAATTCCGTGATCTGCGGATGAATGAGCGGCTCCCCTCCCGTCAATTTCACCGACGAGAGTCCCAGAGGTTTCGCCTCCTCTATGATGGATCCGAATAACTCGGGCGGCAGGGATGGATGAGTCTCTTCTTCACCCTGAAACTTGGGGGTGATCCAGCAGTGTCGACATCTCAGGTTGCAGCCCTTGGTCAGGTAAAAATAGAGCGTGCCCAATGGATACTCACGTTTTGCACTCTGTTCGGCTTTACTCATGGCGGTTTCCTCCGTGCGGCGAGATTCAGAGTTCTTTTTCAGGCGGCAGCTCACCTCCTGCTTGCAGAAAAGACCTGAAGCATGAATCAGGGCTCGGATGCCACGCGTCGTGTACAATCGTGTAAGAAAGCGCCGGACAGTTCCCCGTGCAATAGGGAACGTACGGGCATCCCTTGCAGAATTCAAATGATGAGAGGGGAATCTCTCTACGATCTCTAAACCGGTTCAGCTCCGGGTGATCCTGCCAGATCTCGGTAAGGTCGTCCTTGAGGATTCGGCCGAGCGCCATATCCGGCATTTGTACACATGGTACGATTACGCCATCGGCTCGGACGCCCATGTGTTCGAACGGTCCCCCGCACCCGGTCAGGAATCCTCGGCCAGGAAGTTCGGCGAGTCCTTGCTCGCGCGCTCTCTCCATCTCGCGCCATCCCCTGGCCTCCGCGAGAGGGCCTGCGGTCGCCGATATGCGACCGTTGTATTTGCCGGCAAGAGCCAGAAGAGACCTCATTGCCATGACGCGTTCCGCGGCCGTCAACTGGACCTGGTCCGCGTTCTTTCTGCACAGTCCCAGGTGGGAGGCTGAGTTGGTACCGAATGAAGGGAGGCCGAAGTCCTCCAACAGAAGTCGAGCCACATTGTCCAAGTCCGTCACGTTTCCCCGATGAATCGTGACCCGGACCGCGGCCGGCACGTCATGTTTCAGCAGAAGCTTGAGACCTCTGACGGCCCGATCGAAATTCCCGGTACCTCTGCAGATGTCATGGGTTTCCGCGACCGACCCGTCGATGGAGATCTGCACATAATTGCATCTGCGTGTGGACGCAAGGAACTTTGCAATCTCATCTGTGATCAAGGTACCGTTGGAAAGAATCGAGAATCTCATTCCATTCCGAACGATGCCGTCGATCAGGTCCTTGAAGTCGGGTCGCATAAGCGGTTCGCCTCCCTGAAGGCAAACTTCCAGAACCATGGCTCGATTCAGTTCTCGGAAAAACTTCAACCATTCTTCAGTGGTCAGGTCTTCGTCCACCTCCGCTCCGCTGGTAAAATGACTGCAGTATGTGCAGCGAAGATTGCACCTACTCGTGATGAGTAGATCCATAGACCTTGGGGTCCGCATGATTTTCATGACTCAGCCGTCCCTCTGCTTTCACAGGTTCAGCGCGAAACGGAGACATGTCCGTCC
>JAVHLK010000169.1 GCA_031082285.1 Desulfomonilaceae bacterium | reverse complement strand
AGGAGCGATAGGTTGGCGCGTTGAGGAAATGGGTTAAGATCACCGCGAAATTCAATGCATGTCACTAGAGTGCAGCGGGGTCAAGCACCTAACGTGTACGCACATGATAGACCCCGGCCGGATAGTGAATGCGTGCTCTCAGTGCAATTCCGGGAAGTTTACCCCACCAAATGGAAACATGTCGCGCCTGACCCCGTAATGCCCCCTTCGCGGCGCACCATCACGGCGGTGATCGCTCCCTTCCGGTTACCCGGCCGGAGACGTCAGGTTTTCCGCAATCCTATCGGCCTCTTGCAGCATGTCGTCGCGTTTCGATGCCGAGTCCGCGTCTCGGGGACCATTCATCCGGAGAAGATAGTTCTCGGTGAATCCGTAGTGCTTGAGCCACCTTTCGTACCGTGGAAACACGTCCGCGTACGCGTTCAAATCGGTTTGCCCCTGAGCGAACACGAAGACCGAGGACTTGCCCGGCGATACGCGGGTGCTGAAATCCGCGTTCAAGAACGAATATGTCCGGTCGAAAAACGCCTTGAACTGTGAGGAAACCTCGCCAAAGTAGTTCGGACTCGCCATGATCAGGGCATCGGCTTCCTTGACCGCCTCCAACACCTCGGAAAGGTCATCCTTGAGAACACATCGATCCAATTTCGTCTTGCAGGTTTCGCAGCCTTGGCACCCTTTGAAATCCAACTTGTTCAGGACGAACTCCCGGGTTTCCGCGCCGAGTTCTCCGGCTTTGCTCAGTATCTTCCGGGCCAGGGCCGTGCTGTTGCTTTTCGCTCTCGGACTTCCCAGAACCGCCACTATCTTCATAATCAGACTCCTCTTCAAGGTCGGTGAAACGGGTTCAATCATCTTACAGCTTTCTCCCCGTGTCAACGCAGGGAGGAGATCACCGATCGGACGGAACTGAGACAACGGTCACCGATACTCTCACCGGAGAGGATGTTATCCCCGGATTCTTGATTGAGGTAGCTCAACTGTTCACGTCTTTGGAATAGACCTGGCGAGCTTCCTGTCCATGCGCTCGATGATGTTCTCCTCTGGAATCTCCCCGAGCAATGACTGGAGCGCCTCTATCTCGGATGTTAGGGCAAGGAGGTAGTCTTCGTAATTCGTGGCGACAGTCCGGGAACCCTTGAGAATGGGGTCACCCATTAAAAGGTACGAGTCCGGCTTGACACATCTACATTTGCGCCATGTCTTCGTTTATCCTCTCAAACTCTGCCGCCGGACCGGGATTCGTTTCTGCACGTGTGCGCTCCAACAAGGCCTGAAAGCCGGCTTGCTCGAAATGCTTGTCCGGTGTGAGGGCCTCGGTAATGCCGCGGTCCTGCACAATTATGAACGAAACGCAGTCCACAAGGCCCCATTCCTTGTCTGAACGTTCTCGGTAGAGCTGCAATGCCTCATGATAAAGCTCGTCAGTCAACGGAACGATCTCCACCAAAGGGTCCTCCTCCAAGGACGTCAGAATTCGGGCTGCGGAAGACCGGTAACGCAGCTTCGCCAGGGAATTGCCGATTTCCAAGAGCACGGGGCGTGACGTGATGAGGCGAGTCGCTTGTGCTTCCAATTGATCCGCCAGGGACACTGCCCTGACATGAAGAAGATCATTCACGTTGGCGAGAGCAAGCGCGAAAGCGGTGTCCAGAAACACTTCAGACCTCATCTTTTACCTCACCGTACAAGTACGAGTCAACATTGATAGCCAGATCGGACGGCCCCTCGATGTTTACCGATCTGGCGGTTTGGAGAAAGGACGCCGGCGAACTGTCCTGCGCCTCTACAGGTTGAATCGTCACGATCACGCGGGTATCCGGAGCCAGATTGGGGATCTGTTTCGGGCGCAATACCTCTCCATCAAACGTGGCCTCAACCGACGCGATCTGCAACCGTTTCATACCGTCAAGGAGTGAGCGGAGTTCCGAGAATTCGCGAGAATTCGGGGGACATAATACTGTTTCAGGCTGGGGACTTTTGAGGCCTCCCCGGTCGTCCCTTGCTCAGGTCCCGGCCGGTAAGCATCTCAACGGTCGTTACAAAGGATCCGTCACCCCCGGGGCGCCCCGTCCGTGTTGCCTGTCTAAGCTCCTTCATAGGACCGTCTTTCGCTGACTGTGCCGGGGTCGCCCATTAAAAGGCCCGAGTCAAGGGAAAATAGTACCCTGTGGCAACGAAACCACTGTTTCCTTGCCGAGCTACGGTTCAGGTCTTCTTTCTTGACTTTTTTCCTTGCCGCTGAACTATCTTGCCCTCTGGAGAGCAAGATACAAGACCTGATAATCATCTAAAAGGCACCCCCTTGGGCCAGGGAATGTGGTATCCCCTGAACCCGGCTACAAACACAGGGAGGTGCCCCGACCTTCGCCGGGGAGACGACGGGCAGAGACGTCCTGGAAAACCTCGTTGAGTGAGCGACCGGCCACGGTGAATTGCACCCTGGCCGATCGTTTCCCATTGAAATGCGTTATGTGAAGCGGACCGTATGAAGGCTCCACCGAGGCTACGCTGGAGAGAGACACTTGTACGTCTGCATCGACCGGCGACGTAAGGACGATGTTCCTCACATCGGTTATGGTGTTCACCTCGGATTCTCTTCCCATGACCCTGATATAGAAATAGCGATCCGAGACATTGTACTGGGTCTTGGTTCGTTGCCCTCCAACAGCGGCCTCGACCGCATTCGCGATGTCTTGCACCCGAAGCCCGAGATTCTGGGCACGATCCCGGTCCACTCGCACATCGATTTCCGGTTTCCTGAGCGCCAAATCGGTGTAGCGGAACACTACCCCGTCGGTGGTCTTTCCAATATCCATGAATTGCTTCACAAGACCTTGGATCACGTCAAGGTTGTTTCCAATGATTCTGAAATCCACCACATTGGATCTGAGATAGATATTTCCAAACAGGGGAAATCGGATGAAGTTCACGGACCTGAAGGGTAAGTCTCGCGCCAAATCCGCGGCTCTATCCGATATCTCTGCAAGCGAGACGCCGCTCACCCTCTCGTCCTCGCAGATAAGATAGAGCATATTCTGGAACATGTTCCTGTTCGGGGCCGCGATGATATGTTTGATGCCCTTGATTCCGCTCCATCGCTTCTCCAGGACCTTCATCAGAGCACTCTTTCTTTCCAGGTTAGTTCCTTCGACGCATTCCACGTCCACTCTGATAAACGCGGCTCCTCCCACGGGGAGATAGTTGAACCCGGGAAGGAGCCACCACGACGCTGCGAAGCCCCCCAGAGCTACAAGAATGAGGATCGCTCTGCGCAGGCCTTTCTTGAGAAAAAAGGCCAACGCTGCGGTAATCCCGGCCCCGATTCTCTGTCCGATTCCGTCGAAAACGTACAGCGGTGCGGATATTAGTCTGACTGCTTTCGTCGCCTCGGTTTCCGGCTGTAACCATCGGAACGCGAGCATGGGAACGACCGTGAACGCATCCAGGAGAGAGACAAAGACAGCAAATGTCACGACAAACGCGACCGGTCCGAAAAGCGCCCCGACTTCGCCTTTCAGCATAAGAATCGGCACGAAGACCGCGGCCACGGTAAGGGTACTCATGAACGCGGCCATGCCCACTTCGCGGGTTCCCTCGACGCAGGCGGTGAACCGGTCTTTTCCCTCCTGGTACCGGTGGCGGTGGATATTTTCAAGGACTACGATGGAGTCGTCCACAATCATTCCGATAGCCAGAGCAAGACCCGCAAGAGATATGACGTTGATGGAATACCCGAACAGGTACATCCCGATGAATGTAGCGATGAGAGAAACGGGTATGGACAGGGCGGTGATGAGAACACTCCTCCACCGTTTGAGGAAAACTAGGAGCACCAGCAGGATGAGCACCACAGCCTGGATGAGACATCCCTTGACGACATCCACGGCGTCGCGAATAAACATGCTCTGATCGTATAGCTTGTCGAATCTTGCTCCCAGCGGCCCGTATTCTTGCTGGAGCTTATGCATCTCCTTGTTGACGTCGTTGATGAGATTGACGATGTCGGCTCCCGCCTCATTGTACACGCTGAAGACAAGGCCCTGCTCGCCGTCGATCCGGCAGTCGGAATCAGGCCGTTGGTACATATCTCTGATGGCGGCAACATCCGAAAGGTAGACGGGAGGTTCACCGGGCTCGGAGATGATGACTTTGCCGAATTCTTCCGCGTCTTTCAGTTCGCCGATCGTTCGGACGGTCCATTCCATTGGGCCCTGGACAAAATATCCTGCGCTCCTGTTGATATTGGCCTGATCGATGTATCGTTTGATTTGCGCGACGGTGAGGTGTCGAGCCTTGAGGCGTTCCGGGTCGAAAGAAATCCTCATCTGACGTGTTCGTGCGCCTTGGAACTGACAATCGCCCACACCGTGGATCCGCTTCATCCGGGGCGCGATGTCGAGATCCCCCCACGTGGTCATGACGACCGGATCAACGTCCCCGGTCAGTGCGAACTGGTACACCGGGAAGTTGACGAAGTCCGTTGCCTTGAGTATCTGCGGTTTCTGCACTTCGTCCGGAAGGTTATCGACGCGTTGGAGGTTGCGTTCAAGCTCGGCCGCGGCAAGATCGAGATTGGTTCCGGGGCGGTACAAAGTGAAGATGAATGATTGGCCGTAGTAGCAGTACCCGAATGTGGCCATGAGGTTGGATACGCCGCTGATGTACTGTTCGAACCGATTGGTGACCTCACCTTCAACCTCTTCCGGTGCGGCTCCCGGATATTCCGTAATGATGGCCAGTACCGGCGGGGACGTGTCCGGTTTCAGTTCCACATCCAGCAAGGTCATGCACACGTACCCGAAGACTACGACCAGTAGCACGCGAACGATAACTGTAATGGGGAACTTGACCGATGACTCACCTAGGCTTATGGATTTTCCGCTCACTTAGCTCTTACCCTGAAATCGATACGTTGCATTCCCTCGATGCGGCCTCTGGGCTGCGTGGAACCGGACTGTCTCCGATCATGCTACAGGCGAGCGATTGGGATGAGATCGGCATCAGAAAACTGTGTGACCGGACTCAAATCCCGGAACCTGGTCACGACCACGATCATACTCTCAGCTTTGAATATGCGGTAAACTCTGTCAAGACAATAATCAAGACCGTGAGTTACGGACAGACCTGCCCCAAGTACCGGAATGCCCTGTCGCGTTTTCAACAAGACTCGTATATGTGATTATTACAAGTCTCTCAAGTATCCCACCCCACCCAACAGATTCATTTGCCGGAGGATCCACGAGCGTCTTGTTCTCACGTGGGACGATGGGCGCCGCACCTTGAATCGTTTCGGATTGGGGAGCACCGCGGCCAAGAGGGCCGCGTCCCTTCTGGTCAGCTTGGAGGGACTCTTGTGGAGATAGGTCTTGGCAGCGGCACCGACTCCGTAGACTCCGTCTCCGAACTGTGCAATGTTCAAATACACCTCAAGTATCCGATTCTTCGGCCACAACAATTCCAGGAGGATCGCAAAATATGCCTCGAATCCCTTTCTCACATAGCTTCGTCCGTTCCAGAGAAACAGGTTCTTGGCAGTTTGTTGAGTGATCGTGCTCGCACCTCGCAGGCGGCCTCTCCGCTTCCGTTCCTCCACAGCCTGCCGAATGGACTCAAAATCGAATCCACAATGATCAGGGAACGATTGGTCTTCGGACGCGACCACCGCCAGACGCATGTACGGAGAAATACTCTCCAGATCCACCCATTGGTAGCGAATCGCGTCTTGTTTCTTTCCCGAAAAGAATCTTGAGAAACGCTCTTCGATCATGACCGCGCTCGTGTAAGGCGGGACCCAGCGCAACCAGACTACGACGGCGAGTGACAAAATGAAAAGACAGATTATGGAACGTCGGATGATGAACAAGAGTCTGGATACTCTGCTTCGAGCGGGGGCGTCTCTCTTCGAACGGAACAAGTCAAAGCAAACGCGGAGGCCGGCAAATGCGGGCCGCGTCGATGGAAGCATTTCCGATGTGGGCTCGCCGGAGTCAGGCTTTGACATGTTGATGAATCGGCTTCCCGTGTTGGATGACAAAGCGCTTTACTCTCTCGAACGTCTTGTGGAGCAGATCTACTGTTCCTTCACGAAATTCCGTGCGGAGTCCGTACAACTCATTGAATTCTTGGATCTGTTCTTCCATCGTTTCCAGAGACATGACCCCGGTAGGCATGAGAAGACTTCGCTCGTAGTCCTTGAGCATCCGCTTGGACATCTCAAGGTCGTACATGCCGCCAAGTGATTTGTGCAACAGATCCTTCCAATGCCGGACGAACCCGGGAGTCATGAACATGGTTCCCGCTACTTTGCACTGCTCTTCGTAGTAGTTCTCTCTGCCGCCGATGAGCATACCGATGCAATCGTCCACAATGTGATCCTCATCCATCACCATAAACACAGGAACATCAACCGATTCGAACAGTTCCTCGGGCTTCTCCATGGCGTTGCCGCACAGTCCGTATCCGAGCATGACAGCGTCCACGTACGGCGAGATTTCTCTCACAGCGCTAGTGACGCCTTCCTTGAGGTCTTTGATTACGATGTGGAGGCCAAGCTTGACGACCTCGACCAACACGTCGAGGCGGTCGGGAGATGAGGGTTCAAATTCGGGTATCCATCCGATAACACGTAACCGTGGATCATCCTGTGACCTCAGGGATTCAATCAGCCCTCCTGAATAGTCTCCATGAAGCACCGTGATACCATCGATCTGCTCGTCGTGAGACAACATGTGAGCGATTTCCAGTTCGAGAATCTGGCAGGTCACTATTCCTATGACAGGCATAATGGACTCCTCTTCCGCTTTGGGTGGCAAAAGCATTGGAAGCATTGGGGTCAAGTCTGGTTTTGGGCCTTTCTCAACTGTTGTTCCAGCCTTTCCACCCGCTTTCGGAGTCGGGCGTCATCCGTCAGAGTCTTCTTCATGCGAGACACGAGGCTGCTCACGCTGCCGTAATTGGAGAGATGGAACTCCCTTGCAATACCTGCCAACGTTTCACCGGACAGGCGCCTGCACAGATAGACGGCTACGTTTCTTGCCTCGTTGGTGGTCCCCCTCCTGCTCGACAGCAAATCACTCCCGTCAATCTTGTAAGCCGCGCTGACCGCCTTCCTGATCGAATCGATTCCGGGAGACAGTACCTTCGATTCAGGAATCTCCGGGTGATCCGCCAGATTGCGAAGCCTTACCTTGAGCCGGTCGATGAACGTTTCAGAGCCCAGGAGCGAAGGAATCCTTTCTCGTGCGAATAGCGAACCGAGCTCGTCGGAGTCCGGTTCGGACATGAACTGCCGGTAGGCTCGAACCTGATTCTCTCTCGCCTTACCCAGCACCGAAAGAACAAAAGATTTGTCGAGCCAAGCCCAATGCCGGGAACCGGAACGATACTCGTGGTCGCTGCTCCACCGGTATCTGTCCACTCTCTCCACGAGTCCGGCCCTCACCGGGTTCCGATGGATGTAGCGGACCAGCTGGAGCAAATACCTGTCCGCCTCCACGACAACGGCTTTGTAACGCCCTCGGAACAAGGATCCGTCCAGCTTGTGTGCACGGTTGAAGCGTTGGGTATATACCCCGTCCACATGCCTCATAAATCGAGAAAGATTCCCGTCGGGAGTCTGCAAGAGAAGATGATAATGGTTCGGCATAAGGCAGAATGCTGTGATGCG
>JAVHLK010000168.1 GCA_031082285.1 Desulfomonilaceae bacterium | reverse complement strand
TGTTGTCGGTCGATGCGTACGGTGCCGGCAAAAAGATATGGGACATGCTCAGGGCTCTGCCTGGGAACGCCTGTCCCCTGGGCTCTGCCTGGGAACGCCTGTCCCCTGGGCTCTGCCCGGTCTTCGGCCTCGAGTTCGCGTCGACTTTCATCTTCAGTTGTAACTATCGGTCGCGGCGGTTCGCCGGGGGAGACGGAATCGCGAGAGGACTATGTTCGTGTCAGCGTCGCGTCCCGCGCGGGATTCCGCTCCCGGCACTCACATGCGTGATTCGACTGCCCGCCGGCAAGCGAATCCATACCCACGGACTGCTCATTTTTTCGACCTTCAGCTTATGCCTATCGCCCCCTGATTTCCGCGGCACGGTTCTTGATCGCGCGTGCCTCCTCGATCCTGCCCGTACCCTCATAGAACTCCGCAAGGTTTTCCAGGCCGGTGGCCGTCAATCGATGATTTTCTCCAAAGTTGGTTTCCAGGATCTTCTGAGCCCTGAGCATGAGAGGCTCGGCCTCCTCGTATTTCTTCAACCCGGAAAGCGTCAGCGCAAGGTTGCCCAGCGACGCGGCCACATGGGGATGGTACGGGCCGAAAGTCTTCTCCGCAATAACGAGCGATCGGCGGTACAGAGGCTCCGCGTCCGCGTATCGTTGCTGTGATTCGTAGAGGCCGGCAAGGTCGTTCAGAACGCCTCCAACCTGAGGGCTGTCCGGTCCTGAAGCTTTTTCCAGGATTGTCAAGGCCCTGTCGTACAGGGGTTTGGCCGCAGGGTACTTGCCAACGGCACGGTTGAGCGCGGCCATATTGCACAAGCTTGCGGCCAAGTCGGGATGGTCCGGCCCGAGGGCTTTCTCAAGAATCCTCAAAGCCCTCCTGAACAGCGGTTCCGCCTCGTCGAACCTGCCTTGTTCGAAGTACGCCCCGGCAATGTTGTTCAGCGAAACGGCCACATCAGGATGATCCTTGCCAAGGGTCTTCTCCCTGATCTCGAGCGCTCGCCTCCACAATGGCTCCGCCTCGGAATATCTCACGCCGGAGCGGTGCATTTCCGCAAGGTTGTTCAGAGACCGAGCCACCCTCGGGTCGTCGGGACCGAAGGTCTTCTCAGCCTCGGCAAGCGCTTTCTCGCCCATGGCCAACGCCTCGTCGTACTTGCCGTTCTGGAAAAGATCCACGGCGGTTCTATTCATTTGCTCCCACATGGTATACTCCTTACATGAGTCAGGATGTGCCGCGGATCTCGGTCGATGCCGTTCAACGAACGCGGGACACAGCTTGAAGCTATACATTGAAGGACGCCCTGTCAACGTGAGTCCGAAATCGTTACGGCGGGATTGGACCCGACCTCCCGGTCGATGGGCGACAAAACGAACCGTTTTGTCTCATGAACTACAGTGACTGACGAGGATGTTCAACCACTGTAAGTCGATTCGCCGGGTTGTGATTTTATTGCGTGTCGAGTGCGGGATTTCATCGGTGAGCAATTTTTTTTGACGGAAACGTTCGTACCAGAAGGCCGATCAATTTCCTACTGATTCAATAAGCAAACTTTTCTCTTGAGATATTGGATTGGACGATGTTAAATCATAGATCAAACCGGCGTTTAGCAGGCACCCCCTCGCGTCTCACCAGTCCAAATCCATCTCGATGTCCGCCGGCTTCTCGAACGGTGGTCACACGGGACTACCGGCAGCGACAATTGCCTATACACCAGGCGGTTGAGACGACGGGTGGAATGTTTACCGGATACGTCATGCGTACGGCTTGATGCCGGTCGCATCACATTTCATCATATGAATATTGACAACCGTACTGCCGATCTCATTCAACAGCCAAGGAGGGGTAAAACCAATGGCCAATCTTCTCATTGACGAGCGCGATATGAAATTCGTGCTTTATGAACAGCTCAACATTGAGGAACTCTGCGAATCGCAACACTACGCGGAATTCTCCAGGGAGATGTTCGACATGGTCCTCGACGCGGCCACCAAACTCGCGGAGAAGGAACTTGCTCCCACCAACGCGGATGGAGACCAAAAGGGGGTGGTGCTCGAGAACGGCGAGGTGAAGGTGCCGGAATCTTTTCACCGAGCGTATCAACTTTATTGTGAAGGGGGATGGGCGGCTCTTCCCGTATCGGAAGAGCACGGGGGACAAGGATTTCCCCTCTCGATTTATGGAGCCACGACGGAGCTTTTCGTGGCGGCGAATCAGGCGCTCCTTATGTACCCCGGTTTGACGGTCGGTGCCGCACGGCTCATAGAGAAATACGGCACTGAAGCGCAGCAGAGGACGTACATGGACAACATGTATGCCGGCGTCTGGGCGGGCACCATGTGTCTGACCGAGCCTCAGGCGGGAAGCGACGTGGGTGCCCTGAGGACCAAGGCGGTCAAGAATTCCGACGGCACGTACTCCATCACCGGCAATAAGATCTTCATCTCGGCAGGCGATCACGACCTGACGGAAAACATCATTCACATGGTTCTGGCGCGGGTCGAAGGCGCCCCTCCCGGGACAAAGGGCATCAGCATCTTCATCGTGCCGAAAAAGAGGATCGAGGGCGAGGAACTGGTGGACAACGACGTGACCACCATGGCCATCGAGAAGAAGCTCGGGATTCACGCGTCCGCGACGTGTGCGCTGAACTTCGGTGAAAAGGACAATTGCATCGGCTATCTTCTCGGCGAAGAGAACCAGGGCATGCGGATCATGTTCAACATGATGAATGAGGCCCGCCTCGCCGTGGGATACCAGGGCCTGGGGCAGGCGAGCGCTGCGTACATGTATGCGCTGCGTTACGCGAAAGATCGGTTTCAGGGCCCTGAAATCAGCACCATGAAGGACCCGGTCGCGCCCAAAGTACCCATCATCCAGCACCCGGATGTTCGGCGGATGCTCATGTGGATGAAGAGCGTGACGGAAGGAATCCGCGGCCTGCTGTATTTTGCGAGTTACTGCGGAGACAGGATTCACGCGGCCAAGACCGACGAGGAGGCGGCCAAGTATCAGGGTTTTCTGGACATTCTGATTCCCGTGTGCAAGTCGTACAGCTCCGACATGGGATTTAGAGTCACGGAACTGGCCGTGCAGATCCACGGCGGGTACGGTTACTGCCGGGAATATCCGGTGGAACAGTTCCTGCGGGATTGCAAGATCGCGTCCATCTACGAGGGTACCAACGGCATTCAGGCCCTGGATCTGGTCGGACGCAAGCTCGGGGTCGGTCAGGGGCTGCTTTTCAAGAGCATTGCCGCGGAAACCGGCAATCTGCTCAAGAACGCGAAGAAGAACTTCCGCCTCAAGGACATCGTGGAACCGTTTGACGAAGCGCGGGCGCAGCTGATCGAGGTGACCAGGTACTTCGGGCTCAAGAGCATCACCGAGGATTTCATGACCCCCATCTTGTATGCAACTCCGTATCAAGATCTGTTCGGAGACGTGGCGGTGGGCTTCATGCTTCTCTGGCAAGCCGTCATAGCCGACCGCCGACTGGAAGAACTCTACGGCGACGCGAAGGCGGACACGCCCGAGAAGAAGGCGGAACTTCTCAGGACCAACAGGAGCGCGGCCTTCTACCGCGGCAAGGTTGCGTCCGCGGAGTTCTTCGCAAATACCGTCCTCTCACTGGCCAAGGGCAAGGCCCGGGCGATCATGAGCGGGGAACGCTCGGCCATTGACCTTCCGGAAGAATCTTTTGCATTATTCTAATCTTGATGGGAGCCACACATGAAAGCAAGAAAAGTAGTCTTGGTGGACGCAATTCGGACCGCATTCGGAAGAGCCGGCGAAAAGGGCATCTTCTGGAATACGAGAGCCGACGACATGGTCGTTAAGGTCATCAGAGAATTGATGAGAAGAAACCCCCAGGTCAAACCGGAGATGGTGGACGAGAACGCCTGGGGCGTTTTCTGTCAGGAGAAGGACCAGGGACTCACGCTCGGCAGAACCTCGGTGATCCTTGCCGGGCTTCCTGAAACCACGGCAGGTTATTCCATCGACCGCATGTGTGCCGGAGGTATGAGTGCGATTACGACCGCGGCCTCTGAGATCGCGTTGGGCGCGTGCGACGTCGCCATTGCCGGCGGGGTCGAGCACATGGGACATCATCCGATGGGCGCCACGGCCGATCCCAACCCGCGCTTCCTGACCGACCGGCTCGTCGATGAGAGCGCGATGTCCATGGGAGCAACTGCGGAAAACCTTCACGATATGTTCCCGGAAATCTCCAAGGAGATGGCGGACGAGTACTCGCTGATATGCCAGCAGAAGGCCGACGCGGCGATCAAATCGGGAAAGATCGGCGAAATGATCGTGCCCATGACGGTCTACACCAAGGACGGCTGGGTGGTGGCCGACAAGGACGAGCAACCGCGTCCCAATACCACTCCGGAAGGGTTGGCCCAACTTCGCACTCCTTTCCGGGTGATGGGAAAAGTCACTGCGGGGAACTCGTCAGGATTGAACGACGGCGCCGCCGGTTGCCTGCTCATGACAAAAGACAAGGCGGAAGAGCTTGGTATTCAGCCTAAAATGGAACTCAAAGCATTTGCCTATGCCGGCGTCAAGCCCGAAATCATGGGGATCGGTCCCATTCCGGCTACGAAGAAAGCCTTGCAGGTCGCGGACATCAAGTTTGAAGACATCGGCCTCGTGGAGCTCAATGAAGCCTTTGCCGTGCAGGCCGTGGCCTTCATGAACGAGTTCGGCCTCACGTTCCCGGACGACCCGCGCATGAACATCTACGGCGGCGCCATTGCCTTCGGTCATCCGCTCGCCTCTTCGGGAGTCAGGCTAGCGTGCCACCTCATGCATGCGTTCGCCGCCAGGCCGGAGGTGAAATACGGTATCACCACCATGTGCGTCGGACTGGGACAGGGCGGCACGGTAGTCTGGAAGAATCTCCGGAGGAACGGCGAGAAGGCCGAAAAGGCCGAGAAGAAAGAGAAACACGAAGCCGAAAAGAAGGACGAAAAGAAGGAAAAGAAGAAGGGATAGACGGAGCATCCTTCACTCCTCGGAAAACGTTCCCGCAACCGCGGGGACCTGTTTCCGAGAAAACGTCCCAAGGCAGGCTTTGAGCCGGCGGCAACCGGTAACACTCAGGTCGCGGACCCACTCCTCGGTGAACATGGGTATTCGACGGCACTCTGACCAGTAGCTTGAATGGAAAGGAATCGTCATGGCTACACCACCGACCTTGTTTCATACAAATTTCTATCAGTCTCGAGTAGGCAAGATAGCGATCGTCACCATGGACAACGGTGAAGATTACAAGACCCCCAATACCTTTGATGAAAGAGCTTTGGAATCGCTTCACAAAGCCATGGACCGGATCGTGGCGGAGAAAGATCTGAAAGGACTCATGCTGTGCGGCAAGCATTACATCTTCGCCGCGGGAGCAGACCTCACACAGGTGCCGTTCATCAACACGTTCGAACAGGGACGCCAGAGCGGTGCGGCCGGCCACGCGGCCATGAAGCGGATCATGGACCTCAAGATCCCGACTCTCGCAGCCGTCAACGGCGCGGCTCTGGGCGGCGGCCTGGAAATCGCTCTCTATTGCGATTACCGTACCGTCTCAAAGGCCGTTCCCGCGATCGCGTTTCCCGAATGCTTTCTCGGCCTGGTTCCGGGATGGGGAGGATCGACTCTCACCCCGCGGCTGATCGGTCCGGAAAAGGCCCTGGAACTCATTGTGTACAACCCTCTGAACCAGAATCGGATGATCAAGGGCCCCCAGGCCTTTGACATGGGGCTTGCGGACCGGTTGTTCGATTCCGTGGAATTCTTTGACGAGTCACTCGCGTTTCTCGAGAATATCATTGACGGCACTGAGAAAATCGAGCGACGACCTCCCGACACGTCAAAACTCAACGCGCAGATCAACTCGGCCCGTGCCTTTGTCGACATGAAGGTTCACGGTGCCGCGCCCGCGCCCTACCGCGCGATCGAGCTGATCCAATCCGCGTGCGACATCTCCAGGAGCATTGACGAATGCTTTGCCGACGAGGACAAGGCTCTCGGCGACCTCATCAAGAGCCGTCAGTGCAAGGCCGGCGTCTACAGTTTCGACCTGATTCAGCGTCGGGCGAAAAAGCCGGCGGGCAAGCCGAAAGACGTGACTCCTCGAAAGATCAACAAGATCGGCATCATCGGCGCAGGCCTCATGGCCTCTCAGCTTGCCCTTCTGTTCCTCAGACGGTACGGTGTCCCGGTCGTCATGAAGGACATCAAGCAGGAGTTCCTCGACAAGGGTCTCGGATACGTCAAAGGAGAGCTGTCCGCTCAAGTGAGCAAGGGGAGAATGTCCCAGGCCAAAGCCGACCACCTGTTTCACATCCTGATCGGTACGCTGGACTGGAACGACTTCGCGGACTGCGATTTCGTCATCGAGGCGGTCTTCGAGGAGATGCCCATCAAGCAGCAGGTGTTCGCGGATGCGGAAGCGGTCGTATCGCCCCAGTGCATTCTTGCCACCAACACTTCGAGCCTCTCGATTACCGAGATGGCCTCCAAGCTCAAGAATCCGGAACGGGTCGTCGGGTTTCACTTCTTCAACCCCGTGGCCATTCTCCCGCTCCTGGAACTGATCAAGGGTGAAAAGACCGACGACGTCACACTAGCCACCGCGTTCGAGGTCGCCAAGAAGATCAGGAAGACCGCGATCCTGGTGAAAGATTCACCGGCATTCCTTGTGAACCGGTTGTTGACCAAGCTCCTGAGCGACTGCTTTCAGATGGTCGACGAGGGAGCGACCTTCGACCAGGTGGACGAGGCCGCGCTTTCCCTTGGTATGCCTATGGCCCCATTCGATCTGCTCGGCTTTGTCGGTCCGGCCGTCGCGTTCCACGTCTTAGAGACGCTCAACAAGGCGTGGCCGGATCGCTTCATCGTGAACGAACGACTGAAGAAGTTCGTCGACGCAAAGATTCCGTCACTGTTCAAGGGGATAGGCCCGGGGAGACAGATGGATCCTCGAGTTGCGGAAATATGGAGCGGTACGGGCGACAAGGAGTTCGTCAAGGAAGAGATTCTCGACCGCATGATGACCAACCTCACCATTGAGATCGATCATATCCTCAAAGAAAAAGTCGTGTCCGATCCAAAGGATATCGACACCGCGATGATCCTCGGCGCGGGGTGGCCGTTCTTCAAT
Source organism: Desulfomonilaceae bacterium (assembly GCA_031082285.1). GTDB lineage: Bacteria > Desulfobacterota > Desulfomonilia > Desulfomonilales > Desulfomonilaceae > JAVHLK01. The sequence goes on along the minus strand of JAVHLK010000168.1, from coordinate 642 downwards.
GGCGGCATCACGCTCTATCTGGACGTCGTGGGTTATACGCCCAAGGTCCTTCAGAAAGTCTTCTTCACCTTCTGACCGTGAGTCCAAAGACGGGATGTCCATTTGGGGCATCCCGTCCCAAGAGTGTCTCAAGAGTCGGGGGATGCTGGATTTCGTGGCACGTCACGCGAGCCGGCTTTTGGAAAGACACCCTTATCCCGGCTTTCTCCCGGAGGGAAAGGGAGCAAAGGTAGCGTCTCCGCGTCCCTGCCGGGCGTGCTTCCCTCGCCCCCGCTTCGGGGGAGAGGGTTAGGGTGAGGGGAATTCCTGCGACGATTGTTCCCGGTTTCTGAGTTTTGAGACAGTTTGTTTCCGGGGACATGCACACCATTTTGGTTCAAAATCATGAGATCGTCGTGCAGCATGACACAACGGCTTGTCTGCCGCGCATTGTGGTCCCGGGATGTCCGCATCACGTCACGCATCCCGTTGTTCACCCGATGGATGTGGTTCAATCGGAATGTGGTCGGCGAGCGTGTATCGTGATGCTCGGGGAAGAGGGTCTCTTGAAGAAGCTTCGATAGAACGCTGCCGGGACATGTCAAGGATTGGGAGCGATTCCTGCTCTCTTCTGACGACGGTCGATCGATCTCGCTCCGGAAA
>JAVHLK010000167.1 GCA_031082285.1 Desulfomonilaceae bacterium | reverse complement strand
CCGGGAACTTTCCCGACGGATTGGGGAACACGAGGAACGAACCGGACCGCATCGACTTCAATCCGTTCCCTTGGCACTCCATGGGCGTATGGATCCTCACACAGATGAAGCGGTGGGGATACATCGAAGGAGACGTGGATTACAAGAAGATTGCGGAACAGGTGTTCCTTGCCGGAGAGTGCGCAGACATCATGAGAAGCGGGGGATACGAACCGCCGGCTTCGACGTATTCCAAGCACACCATAATGGGCAAGGAATTCGATCCGGACAAACCGGAAGCATACATCGAGAGTTTTGCAATCAAACGGACGTGATCGGCAAACGAGTCTCGGACCGGGCATGCCGGTGAGAATGCCGGCATCCCGGCGTCTCGCCGGACGCGGTGTCCCAACCAACCGTAGGGCGGGCTATGCCCGCCGTCTCCCCGGCGGAGGCCGGGGTCCAGGAGAAGAAGACTGGATCCCGGCCTCCGCCGGGACGACGCGTGAACCCAGGTGCCTACTCCGGACCCCATCCAGGGTCCAACCGAGTGACGGCACCCAATACGTGACCGAACTTTCGCGACCGCGTACTATGGACTTTTCAGTACCGGCATATTGGAGGCCGGCGAGGTTTCCGTGCCCCCGATCCCGCTACAAGACGTGACAAGGAGAGTCTATTATGAGAAAACCCGGAAACAAAGGCTGGATTGTACTGTGCCTCTTGTTTCTCTTTCTATTTATTGCCGGTTGGCAGATCTCTACCGTGTCGTTCCGGGACCTTCCGGGTCCGTGGCCCGTCGCGGAAACGGCATGGTACTTTCTTTCCGACCCGTTTTACGATAACGGCCCAAATGACAAGGGAATCGGTACCCTGGCCCTTTACAGTCTCGGGAGATTGACTCTGGGGTTTGTGGCGGGTTCGGTGGCGGCCATTATTCTCGGTGTGATACTGGGATTGAACCAGACGCTCTTCAAGGCGGCGAACCCATATATACAGATTCTCAGGGCCATATCGCCCATAGCCTGGATGCCCCTCTTGCTCTACTCGGTGCAGAACAGCAACGTAACGGCTCTGATGGTGGTGTTCATGGCGAGCATCTGGCCCACTCTGGCCAACACGGCATTCGGGGTATCCACCATCAAGAAGGATTACGTGAACGTGTCGAACATCCTTCAGATGAATCCCATCAGCAAAGTGTTCAAGGTCATACTCCCCGGGGCCGGACCCACCATCGTTGCGGGCCTCAAGATTTCCATGGGGAGCGCATGGGTGGCAATCGTGCCGGCGGAAGCATTGTTGGGCTCCCTGGGGCTCGGATACTTCGTCTGGAACGAGTGGAACAACCTCTCGTTGACGAGCGTTGTGTTCGCGATTCTCGTTATCGGCGTGGTTGGCGTCTTTATCGATTTCATGTTGACAAGCCTGGCCAAACGTCTGGCTTACGTGGATTAGGAGGAGCACATGGCACTGCTCAAAGTTGAAGCCGTATCGAAGTATTTCACGTCACCGGGCGCCAGGTCGGAGTTCTGTGTGTTCAAGGATGTTTCACTGAAGGTGAAGGAGAAGGAATTTCTCTCGGTTCTCGGCCATTCGGGGTGCGGAAAATCGACCCTCCTGAATATCATCGCGGGAATTGAGGCAGCGTCGGACGGGTACGCGTACCTGGACGGAAAACAGATTATCGGCCCGGGGCTCGACCGGATGGTGGTATTTCAGAATTTCGCTCTGCTGCCGTGGCTGACGGTGTTCGGAAACATCCGCATCGCGGTCAAAGCAGCGTATCCCGGCTGGGACCGAAACAAGATCCACCAATGGGTCCAGAAATACGTGGATATGGTCGGGCTCAAAGGTGCGGAGGACAAGCGTCCTTCCGAATTGTCGGGCGGTATGAGGCAGCGCGTCGGGCTTGCCCGGGCCTTCTGTGTCGGCCCGAGAATGCTGCTCCTGGACGAGCCTTTCGCGCAAATAGACGCGTTGACGAGAGGGGTCATCCAAGAGGAACTGGTTCGCATGTGGGAGGACACCGGCATCACCATCTTCATGGTGACCCATGACGTGGACGAAGCCATTCTCCTGTCGGACCGCATCCTACTCATGAGTCCCGGTCCCGAAGCCCGCATCATGGAGGAAATGCACGTTGACATCCCCCGTCCCAGGAGCAGAACCTCCGTCATCGAGCATCCGGCGTACTACCCGTTGCGCAATCGGATCATTCGGTTCTTGTCACGGAAGGATGAGGATGATCAAACCAAGTGCGTGAACCTGGTGGCATAGGTTCCCGTAATCGGTGGTACAAGAAGACGCAGACTTGGTAACGCGTAATCTCAACGACACTAGGTGTCCAATTCCACCGGGCCGCGCAGTACTCCTCTTGGCCGGCGCGGCCCGGATACATACTTCCACTTCGCACCGTAAGGGCGCAATGAATTATGGTACTCCTCAACAGTCGTCCCCGTGGCTCAGTTCCTGAAATGTCGTGAGACTCCCCGCGAACGCGGGGCATGACCGGGGGCGAGGAGTCTCGCCCCCAATTCCTTCCAAAAGTCAACGCGATCAGTTGATCTGCGAGGGCTTGCCCAGTAGTTCTCAGTTCCCGGCCGCAATCGATCGGGCGGCTTCCAGTCATTCCTCGGTTACGTTCATGAACTCTTCTTGTCGGCCGGAGTGGTTGCTGCTAAAATCCGTGCCGACGGTCTGCATTATTGCCGGTTATGCGGCGGGTCACACCCGGCCCACGGCCTTGGGGCGCCACTCCGCAGGATTGTCGGCCTGCACGCAAGAGTGACCCGTGGGCCGGTTTCTCTCATGGGCTCAATCACCGACCGAGAGGGCAAAATGATCAAGAAGATCTATGCGGACAATTTCCGGTGTCTTGTCAATTTTGAGTTCTCACCCGGACCGGTCAGTCTTTTGCTGGGACCCAACGGCTCGGGCAAGTCCTCTGTCTTTGACCTGCTCAGCAAGATCCAACTGTTCCTTGAAGGGGAAGGCAAGGTGACGGATCTATTCCCCGAGCGCGATCTCTGCCGCTGGCAGACCGCGAGACCGCTAACTTTCGAACTGGAACTCGAAGGTAACGGGGGGGCGTACCGGTATTCTCTTGTTGTTGAGCACGAACGGGAACGAGGGTTGGCCAGGGTGCAAAAAGAACTGCTTTTTTTTGACGGCAAGCCGCTTTTCGAATTCCATGAAGGAAAGGTCCAACTCTATAGAGATGATCATTCACAGGGGCCGGAGTACTCCTTCGACTGGCTGCAATCCGGGCTGGCCGTCTTGGAACGCAGGCATGACAACAAACTGCTCAGCGGGTTCAAAGACGGCATCCACGCATTCCTCATCGTGCGCATCAATCCTCTTCAGATGACTGCAGAGAGTGCTGAGGACAGGGTCAGGCCGCGGATCACGCTCGATGACTTCGCATCATGGTACCGCTATCTTTCTCAGGAGCACCAGGGAAAGGTTTTTGAACTTACGCGCGAACTGCGCGAAATACTCGACGGGTTCGAATCGTTCAAAATCCGGAAGGCCGGAGAAGTTCATCGTATTCTGGAATTGGTTTTTTCAAGAAAGTCCGGGACGGGAGAGCCACATTTTTACCGTTTCGACGAGTTGTCCGACGGGCAGAAAGTTCTGGTGGCTCTCTACACGCTGATTCACTGTGGTCTGGCTGACGATCGACAGGGAGGAGGCGTGCTCTGCATAGACGAGCCGGAGAATTTCCTTGCGCTGCCGGAAATAGAGCCGTGGTTCCAGTCGCTTTATGATCGCTGCGTTGACACGAGTCAACAGGCATTGATCATATCGCATCATCCTAAATTGATTAACTTCTTGGCCGCTTCAGCCGGACACTGGTTTGATAGAGAGGGTGAAGGCCCGGTTCGCGTCAAACCAATTAATGACGAGGCGGAAACGGGACTCGCCATTGACGAACTGGTAGCCAGGGGCTGGATTCATGGGTGAACGCAGCGTCCAGACCGTTATCCTCTGCGAAGATCTCCAGCACGGAGTATTTGTACGCCGCTTCCTAAAGCAACAAGGAAAAAAGGGTAGGATTACCGTCCAGTACTCTCCCAAAGGTCGAGGATGCGGTGCCCAATTTGTGCTCGACAATTTCCCCAAAGAGGTCCGAGCTTACCGGAGGAAGTCACATCACCTCAGTCTTTGTCTTATCGTCGTCATAGACGCGGACAACTTCACGGTTGAAGAACGCGTTCGCCAACTGGAGCAATCCCTTACAGCTAAAGGGCAAGCTGGACGAACGTCGGACGAACGGATCGTCATTCTGGTTCCGAAGCGGAACATAGAGACTTGGATTCGTCACCTTGATGGGCACCATTTCAATGAAACGAAATCGTACCCAAAGTTGGCCCTAGAACGGGATTGCATGCCCGCCGTGAGAAGACTGGCCGAAATGTACCCTCACGGAATTGGGAATGACGCACCAGACTCACTGCAGAGCGCGTGCATTGAGGCCGGCCGCTGCAGCAGGTAGGGGGAGAATCCCGGCGTCCCTTCGGGACGCGTCGTGAATGTCCGGTCACCTGATTTCCGGGTCTTGAAAGGCCCGGCCAATCCCGCGAGACGCGGGACATGTCCCTCCGGGACGCTATAATGCATAATAGCTTGGTACTCTCGCTCAAAGTTCGGTTACGAATATTTCGCGCTGAGATTGCTTCGTCGTTTCACTCCTCGCAAAGACATCGTCGAGGTTGTCATTGCGAGGGCGAAGCCCGTGGCAATCTCGAAAGGTTAAGAATATGTAACCGTATTTGCGAAAACCTGAACTTGCACCCATACGGTCCAGGGGGATTTATTCTTGCGATCGCTTGCTCAGCGCGGCTCCCTCTCAAGACTTCCCGATAATGGCAATGCTGCACACGTTCATAAAGGGAACGCCGCCGAGATTGTGCGTAAGGCCGTAGCGCGGGTTTTCGATCTGCCTCTCCCCCGCGCGGCCGTGGAGCTGCAGGTACATCTCATACAACATCCTGAGACCCGACGCGCCGATCGGATGGCCGAAACACTTGAGACCTCCGTCCACCTGGCATGGTACCTGTCCGTCCCGGTCGTAGAATCCGTCCAACGCGTCATAGACCGCTCGCCCGCGTTCCGAGATGTGAAGATCCTCGTACGTCACGAGTTCCGTGATGGAGAAGCAGTCATGAACCTCCATCATACTGATTTCTTTGCGGGGATCCGTGATGCCCGCTTCCTCGTACGCCTTGGAGCTGCACTTGGCGGTGGTGACGAAGTGATCGCCGTCCCAGCTGTTGTATCCCATCTCTTCGCCGCTGCTCAGGGCGAGCTGAAGAGACTTCACCGTGACAAAGTCCTTGAAGCCCATGTCCCGGGCCTTCTCAACCGTGGTGACGACCGCGCATGCCGCGCCGTCGCTCACACCGCAGCAATCGAACAATCCCAAGGGATGTGCGATGATGGGCGCGGCCAGGACCTGATCGATGGTGACTTGCTTTCTCAAGTGGGCCTTGGGGTTCAACGCTCCGTTCGCGTGGCTCTTGACCGAAACATGGCCGATGGCGCGTTTCAACTCGTCGTCGGGTATACGGTACTTGGCCGCGTACGCGGTGGCGAGTTGCGCGAACGCTCCCGGAGCCGTTACGTTCGGCCACCACAGCCAGCTCAACGATCCCCAGTTGGAACCCGGGTTGGGTAATCCGCCGTAGCCCGTATCCTTGAGCTTTTCCACTCCCATGGCAAGACACAGGTCATAGGCCCCGGACGCCACGGCATACACCGCGCCTCGAAACGACTCCGTTCCGCTCGCGCAGAAGTTTTCCACCCTGGTGACCGGGATTTTGGGCAAACGGAGCGTCATCGAAAGGGGCAGCGCGCTCTTGCCCACATTTACTTCGTCCATACAGGTACCCAACCAGGCGGCCTCGATTTCGTTCTTCTCGATGCCGGAGTCGGCCAGACACTCTTCAAACGCCTCCACCATAAGCTCCTCGGCACCCACGTCCCAACGTTCGCCGAACCGAGTGCAGCCCATGCCGATTATCGCCACTTTGTCCTTTATTCCCACGGCCATCGTTCGACCCTCCTACCGGCCCGATCAAAACCTGTTAGAATTTGAAAACCTTCTCGATGAGTTGAGACTTCATGAGGTCGCCTTCGATCTTCAACTTGCCCGACGTGTACGCAAGCATGGCGTTCAGTTTGCCCTGGATGAGGCTGAGAAAGTCCTCAACCCACATGATAATGGTGGTCGTCGGCTTCGCGTGGGCGCCCGGTCGGGATTCACAGGCCCCGTCCTTTATCACGACGTACCACTCGCCTCCGCCCGGACCTGAGATCTTGAACTGAAAGATCACATCGACACCTACTGCCTTTTCCGGCTGGAAGGCATCGGCTATCCGATCGAAGACCGCCTTGACCGTCAGGCCGCGGGGTGTATCGGATTCTTCGGCTTTCGGTTTGAATGCCTCCATCATGAGCCCCAGGGCGGACGTGGCATTGTACGACTCCACGGCACCGGCCATGTCGTTGATTGCATCCCATAGCGAGGCTATCTGCTCGGGCGCGGGCGGGGTTTCTCCGTCGCCGACCACCGCACCGGGACCGGTCACCACGGCCGCGCGGTTGAAACATCCCATCCCCGCGTTGAAGATCATGCCGGTTTCCTCGCACGCGTCGGAGCAGAGATAGAGAACCATCGGCGCAACGAATTCCGGACGGAGCCTGTCAAACATGTCGGGAGGCAGGATGTCTTCCGTCAATCTGGTGGCGGCGATGGGCGCGATCGCATTCGTCCGCACGTTGTACTTTTCGCCCTCCAACTTCAGGGTGTTCATCATGCCCACCAGACCCATTTTCGCTGCGGAATAGTTGGTCTGGCCGAAATTCCCGTACAGCCCGGCCGCGGACGTGGTCACGATGATCCGGCCGTACCTCTGTTCTCGCATTACTGCAAAGGCCGGCTTGGTGACATTGTAGGCGCCGTGCAGATGTACCGCCTCTACTGCGGCCCATTCGTCCGGTTCCATTTTGACCAGCGTCTTGTCCCTGAGGATTCCCGCATTGTTAATGAGAATGTCTATCCGGCCAAAGGCCTCGAGAGCCTTGTTCACAACGGCTTCGCCGCCCTCGACGGTTGACACCGAGTCGTAGCTTGCGACCGCGTCTCCGCCCAGTGCACGTATTTCTTCAACCACCGCGTCGGCCGGACTGGTGGAACCTGCTCCGGATCCGTCTCGGGCGCCGCCCAGGTCGTTGACCACGACCTTCGCGCCGCGTTTGGCCAACTCGATCGCGTACACTCGCCCCAACCCGGCCCCTGCTCCCGTGACCACCGCGACCCGGTCGTCGAAACGTATCTCTTTCTCCGCTTTCGGTGGAACCTCTTCCACCGGCATGGGTACGGCCTTCCAAAAGTACCCGGTGAATCCCCGATCCCGATCGACGTACCGTCTTCTGAACGCCAATGAGACCGGTTGGCCGACCTTCACTTCGGAGATCTCGCAGTCCGTGAAGTCCGCCATGTACCGGCCGCCGCCTTCGAACTGAACCATGCCGTATATCGCGGGAGGATCGATGGATACCGCGAGCAGGTCCCCCGTAAAGCTCTTCACACGCGCGGGAACGTCCGCGAACTCGTAGTCTTCCTGGGTATGGACGGCCCCACAGTCCGGATTGACGCAGACGTCCATCCTGGGATATTGAGCCGTGCCGCACTTTGTGCACTTCCCGCCCACCATCCCGAGGAGCATCTTGCGGTTGCGCCATAACACGGTCATCGCGGTTTGCGTCGGTATTTCCGCCCGGATGCCCATTTCCGTCTCGAGGAGATCACGGAATTTCAAGAATTTTGGATAATTGTCAACAGTCTTCTTC
>JAVHLK010000166.1 GCA_031082285.1 Desulfomonilaceae bacterium | reverse complement strand
CACCTTGACGGGCACGGTTGCAGCGAAAACGATTTACCCTTGAGGTCGGCCCGTTTTTCGCGCGATGAACCGCAACGCCGATCCTATACATGTACGGATTTTCTCCTGTTTTTCGGCCTTGAGGGCCTCCTCCAGTAGCGGAACCACCATGCTTGGTTCCTTGACGCCGACCTGTCGGAGAGTCTGAACGGCCGCGCACTGCACCGTTTGATCCCGATCTCCCAGCCTCTCTTGGCAGATTCGAACAATATCCGGATCGGGTTTGGCCAAAGCCGTGAGGGTGCGAAGAGCCTCGGTCCTCACCTTGGGATCGGGGTCGCGTGTGCAGGCCGCCACTGCGGGAACAGCCTCGGATGCAGCTGTGGAGAATCCTCGGAGAATCCTGAGAGCGATCAATTTATTCTTCGGAACCTCATCATCCAGTGCTTCGATCAGGGCCCCCACGTAGAGGGTTACCTTGCTTCGATACCGTACAAAACCCAGGAGTGCTTCCCTCCGCACTTCCGAGTCCGGGTCCTTAAGAGCTCCGATCAAGAGTGGTACGGTGTGATCTCCCTTCTTGTCGATGGCAACGAAAGCAGAGATAAGATCTTTTCGTCCCTGCGTACTCTGTTTTTCATACAGTGGTGCCACCCGGGGGAGCGCTTCGGATGCAAGAGGGCCCATGGATCGCAATACGAGCAGGAGTCTTTCAAATTGGGCCTCCTCTGCTTCGTCGATACTGTCCAGAATGCCGGAGAGAAGCTTTTCAGGATTCTTCGAAATCATTCTCTGCAATGCCGCGGCGGACGCGTCGGCCGTCGAGTCGTCCGGCCCCTTCGTCGCGTCCAGCAAGACGGGAATCCAATCGTCTTCCATTTTCCCCAATAGGGCCAATGCAATGGTAACACTCAACTTGGTTCCAGGGTCGGCGTTCCGACCGAGTTCGTTCAGTGCGCGCGCCGTTTCCGAAGACTTCCGGCCAAGCTTTCCCAGCGCGATGGCGGCTGAGCACCGAACACCGCCGGCAGGGTCATGAAGCAGATCCATAAGGGCCGGGACGGTTCTCGCGCCGTGGCGTTCAAAGGTGCCCAGGGCTTCGGCCGCGGCTCGACGGACTCTCCAGTCCGAATCCTTGAGTGCTTCCATGAGCGGCGCGACCGCGCTCGCAGGTTTAGCTCATCCGCCGGCAAATTCTTTGGCCGCTTCCATCCGGACTCGTGGATCAGCGTCCTTCAATTGATTGATGAGCGCTGTCGTTGAGTCCGACCAGGCCGGAGACCCAACCGTGATCACGCATACGAGCGCCGTCATTGCTGCAAGTAGGATCTTCTTCATTTTGCGTACGCTTTCCGCTCAAGGAATCCGGACCTCACGTCCTCAAACGATCAAAAGCGTTCATGTTCCTTGAGCCGTATCATATTCGGCAGCCGGCAGGACCGCACCCGTATTCCGCCCAATCGGCCTGCCGGCGGCTGCACGTTTCCCTCACGGCGGCCTTGACCCGTTCCACCTCTTCCGGTTTGAGATGAGTGTCCATATTCTTCTCAATCCCGAGATCGGAAACGGTCACATAGGCGCGGAGAGGAACCTCCGCGTGTTCCAGAATCTTCTTGGCGCAGCCTACGGAACACCCGTCGATTGCCGCCATGGCCGGTACGTCCTTCGCGGATTGAACAAACCCGCTCAGGTGCGCGCCGATACCGGCGAGACAAAACATCTTGCCGAAACCTTCCCGAGCAAGCTCCACCGCGGCCTGGTTGGAAAGCTGTCCAAGGTTTGACGCCCCGGAACATGCGAGTATCATCGTGTTACCCGCGGGCTTGCAGCAATCTTCCGACATGTCGGATATCCTTTCTTCAAGTTATGATTTGGGCTTTCATGAGGCTCCAGTTTGGCGGTTCGGTTTCCATCCTCAGGAGTAGCCGGCCATTACGTGTCCATGCCGGACCGGTTAATCCGAATGTTCATTTTCCCGTATGGACCTAAAGTCTCATGGCAACGGAAACAAAAGGCTTCTCTGATCGTGCGCAGGGGAACGGGTGCTCTCATCTCGACGGAAAACCAACTTTCCTTGCACCGCTCCCCTGTCTCGCCCTTATTAGGCTTTGGTCAAGACGTCATGAATCGGCTCCGGCTTGAGCTTGCCGCCTCCGCAACCACAGGCCGAGACCGCGGCGGCCATCGCCGTTGTCATCAGAATTACCGCAACAAACACAAAGACTTTTCGCATTTCATATACCTCTCATTGGTGAACTGTCCCGTCAGTGATTGACGGGAGCCACAAGACCAAACCGAACCGACAACAGCGGAGGTCAAGGGCGCCTCCACAAGGCGAATCTGAGAATCATGATCCCTGCGCATCGGATAGCCTCAGTCGTTCCAAGGGCCACGCCCGTACTAAGCTGAAACGGCCGTTGTCCTTGATCACAATCCACAGAGAAATCAGAAACAGGATCGCATCGCGCATGAGGTGATAGACCCCTATCCGTCCGTCTGAAGACTGAGCGGATGAGAAGCAGCCGCAATCTACGTCCAGGCCGATGAAGTACGCGTAGACGACGGCGCCGAGAAAAACCCCCAGGAGGCCTGTTGTGATCAGAGCCGACGGCCTTGTCTGGATGCCCAGGATCAAGAAAGCGCCGGCCCCCAGCTCGATCCAGGGGAGGGTCAACGCGGCAACGTTACTCCATTCTGGTGGTAATATCATGTAATTACGGATGGATACAGCAAACGCCCCGGGATCGAGAATCTTGTACACGCTCGCGTACACAAACAACCCGCCGATGAACAGCCTGAAGAGAAGCGTCAGGTAATCCGTAACTGCCTGATTCTTTTGCGGTCTTACTTGTTCCACGGTTCAGCCGTGCCCTTCCTCCGTCCTGGGGCCTCTCTTTGAGCCGTACGATTTGAGGGCTACAAAGAAACTCATGAACGGATGCCGTGGACCCACAAAACGATCGGGGGCGGTTTGCTCAACGGAAGCCCCATTCTCGTATCGCTTCCGTGTGCCCCCCTTAGAAATTGTTTCGTACGCCCATTGGATCAGTTTGAACGTCTCCTCGGCATTGGAATCGCCGGAGTTGGCATCCGGATGGTACATCTTCGAAAGAAGCCTGTACCGCCTCTTGATTTCATGCCGTGTGGCGCCGGGATCTATGCCGAGCACTTTGTAAGGGTCTGTGCAGCGATTCATGGAGATGCACCGTGTCTGTTTCCGAAGTGTCCTCGAAGAGCTCCCGATTTACTCTTCGCGGGATGACCGCGCCACCGGATAACCTGCATCCTTCCATGCCGCATACCCCGCGGTCATGATCATCATGTTCCGGTAACCAAGCTGACCGAGGAAATCCGCGACCCGCTCGGCCATATCGCATTCGGGACCATAGCAATACAGGATTATCCTCCCGTCTTCAGGCAACAGATCCCGGACCGAGACGAAGCGCTCCTCCACGTCTTCCGGAGACAGAAAAACCGCGCCTTCGACATGGGACTTGTCGTAATCGTCACGAGTCCGGGCATCCACAAAAACGGTTTCCCCGTTCCCGTAATGTTCCCGAGCTTCTTTCTCATCGACGAGTTCAACCTTGGCTCCGGACAGATCGACCGTCTTGGCTTGAACGTATACCCACGGAATACCGTCGGAAGAAAACAGGTTAGCTCCCAAACCAATCGCGCCAAATAGCGCCACAATGCCGGCGGCTCGGATTAACGTATCGATCAAGGATTTCATGAGAGAATCTCCAACGTGCACATACGGCCCGTTTTGAGAAACCGCCATGATTGCCGCGGATTGACGCCATGACACTGGGAACCGCCGTGTTGTCCCCGAGAGGAGCGCAGTGCGTTTCCTACGGAAACCCCAATCTCAACCTGTGAGAGCACGGGACGGTCTTGCGGGGCGGCGTCTAGGGCGTCAGTCCCATCTTTCCGAATATCAAGACGATCTGTTCCAGTTCCAGTACGCCCTCATTTCGAAAAAACTCCGTTCCATTCGGCCAGAGGAAGATCTGTGTCGGCATCACTCGAATGGAGAACTGCCGTACAAGGTGCATATTCACGTCCATGTCCACCGTTGCAACGACGGCCTTTCCTTCAAAGGCGCGGGACGTCTTTTCAAGAATAGGCTTCATGTATTTGCATGGGCTGCACCACCCCTTGCCGAACTCAAGCAAAACAGGCTTCTTCTTGGACAAGAGTTCCTCAAGGTCGATATGAGTCTCCTCGGACAGGGAGGCCGATCGGTCCATGATGAAGATCACGTAGGTCAGGCCGGCGAAAATTCCGACCAGGACCGCGGTAATCAGTATGTATCTGGTTCTAAGCGACATCGTCGGTCTCAACTCCAGGACTGCTCCGAATCGAGACGGCATCGGCCGGAGCAGTCGTCCGCTGCGGTTTTCAGGCAGAGAGCCACTTCAACAACTCTTTTTCCTTGGGGACCTTGCCGGCCGCCTTCACTTCTCCGTCGACCACCAAACCAGGGGTCATGAAGACGCCGTAGTCGGCGAAGATCTTGATGTCTTCCACTTTGACGACTTCCGCGTCTATTCCCTCTCGTTTGACCAGGTTGGTTACGAGATCATACAGTTTGTTGCATTTGGCGCATCCGACGCCGAGTATTTCCACCTTCATTACGTGCCTCCTCGATCGGTTCGTTCCGATTGTTGACTCCTAGTTGAAAACGGCTCCATAGATGATGCCGGAGATCGTGGCCATCACACAGACAAGAGTCACGAAGACCGCGGTCTTCTTGGGGCCGATTACGCTGTTGATTACGAGCATATTCGGAAGAGAGAGAGCGGGGCCGGCCAGCAAGAGCGCCAGAGCGGGCCCCTTGCCCATACCGCTGCCCAGCAGGCCCTCTACAATCGGTACCTCGGTTAACGTTGCGAAATACATGAATGCGCCGGCAACGGACGCAAGGGCATTGGCCCGAAGGGAGTTTCCTCCGAGCGCCCAAGCCACCCATTCCGACGGAATGAGGCCCTCATGTCCCGGTCTGCCGAGAAGGAGACCGGCCACCAATACTCCGATCAGCAGCAGCGGCATGATCTGTTTGGCGAACCCCCACGATTCATTGAACCATTCCTGCACGTCATCGTTGCCGGTTGTGGTGAGAATGGACAATGCCACGACCCCTGCCGTGAACGAAATCAGCGGAGTGTTCGGGAAAATCCAGGCCAGTGCCGCCACGGGAACGGCCAGGACAACGGTCTTCCACAAGGGAATGCCGAACCATCGCACCAACGCCGCTCCAAAAGCGACAGAGAGAACCCCCGTGATGATCCACTTGGACGAGTAGATCGCATACCACAGGCCGGTAGAGGCGTCGGGCTTGCCCCAGTTGGCAAAGACCAAAATCGCCACCATCAGAAAAAAGTAGGCGGCGGTCTTCCAAAGGGGTCGCTCATCTTCGGTACCGGCACCCATTGCGGCCGCGGAGACGGCCCTCTGCCGCTCCTCCTTGAGGAAAATCAGGTGCATGAGAAGTCCGATGACCACGCTGAACGCGACCGCGCCGACGGCTCGCGCAATCCCCAACTCGACACCCAATATCCGGGCCGTGAGAATTATCGCGAGCACATTGATTGCCGGACCGGAATAGAGAAAAGCCGTGGCAGGCCCCAGGCCGGCTCCTCGACCCCAGATTCCCGCAAACAAGGGCAGGACCGTGCAGGAACACACCGCCAGGATGGTACCGGAGACCGAAGCAACAGGATAGCAGATGTACTTCGGCGCGGTTGGGCCCAAGTACTTCATCACCCCTTCCTGACTCACGAAAACCGCGATGGCCCCTGCGATGAAGAATGCGGGAATCAGACAAAGAAGGACGTGTTCCTGAGCGTACCACTTTACCAGATGGAAGCCCTCCATGATTGCCGTGTCGAAGCGGGCATATCCTACGGGCAAGAAGTAGCAGGCGAGGAAAATTGCGGTTATGAGTGCCAGAGGCTTCCACTCGTCCTGCCAATAGGAGAGATTCATTCCTTCCTTGAGCCGCAGGACAAGGTCGCCTGCTGAAGTTGGCGATTCTTGAGCCGCAGGGAGGCCTCCGGGTCTTATGGGAAGATGGGGTTGCGCAGCAGTTGTTTTTTCTTCAGGAGACATGGTCCTATAATACTCCTCTTGACTTTTTCGTCAATCAGTGAAATATGCCGACACAAGAATCATTGCTCCCGCTTGCGTCCGCTTGCCTCGGTCCTCAACGAGAGGCTTTTGCCTGATGTCCGGCGGTCTCGCGCGATATCCGTTTCCCTTGATTGAGTATGGTAATCTTCTCGCCGAACGCGGTACCGTCGCCTTGGCCCTCATGGCTGCTTTGCAAGGGCTTGACAACGATTGGTTTGGTGGGAAGTCTATCCGTAAGTGTGGGCGGCATCTCCGTCTTCCGTTAGTCGGCTATTTCGTCAAATGGTAAAATATGTCTGAACGTCTGTCAAGACTTTTCTTCCAACATCGTCCTCCTTACTCAACGGGCCATCCATGAATGAATAAGGAGTAGACCCTGTGGCAGTGAGCCGGAGCCTCAAGGTTCCGAATCAGATCCATGCATTGGAGAATGTCCATGAGAACTCAAACCATGTCCGTCATCGCACGCCGCTGTTCGGTGTTTGTGGTGCTTCTGGTGTTGTTGCCCCTGGTCGGGTCGACCGAGGAGACGGCTCCGATTGACCTGCAGCTCATTCACGCGGCGCAGAACGGCGACATAAAGCAGGTTAACGTACTTCTTGCCAAAGGGGCAAAGGTCGATGCTACGGACCCGGATGGGCGGACCGCGCTTTCGCATGCCGCCGCCGAGGGCCATACAGATGTCGCGAAACTGCTTCTCGAGCAAGGTGCACACGTAAATCATGCCGACATCGAGGGGGTCACGCCGCTCATAGCGGCCGGAAAGAAAGGTCACGCATATATGGCCACACTCTTGTTGGATCATGGTGCAGATGTGAACGCGTACGACGCATACGCCAGTACCTTGATATACGCTGCCAGAGAAGGCCACGCAGAAGTGGTGAAAGTGCTGCTGGACAGGGGCGCGGACGCGGACTGTCCGGACTCTGGGGACGTGTCGGCTTTAGCTTGGGCTGCTATGGAAGATCATTTGGAAGTGGTCAAAATACTTCTGGCGAAGGGAGCCTGCGCCGATGGGGCGGCATCCAACCAAGGAACAGCGCTGATGAGGGCTGCGGAAACAGGGAGAGTAAATGTGGTAAGAGAGCTCCTCAGGAAGGGCGCCAACATCAACGCGAAGGATGGCTATCGCTGGACGCCGCTAATGTACGCCGCTCAAGGAGGCCACGAGGAGGTGGTGCGAGTCCTGCTGCTTAACCGTGCCGATGTCAATGTGAAAGCCAGGTACGACGGTTTGACTGCGCTCATTATCGCCGCGGGGCGAGGTCACGTCGAAGTTGTGAGGCTGCTCCTCGACAGTAGCGCGTCCGTCAACGCGAAGACCCGAGACGGCGATACGGCCCTGACCCTCTCACGTAAGAAAGGGCACAAGTCAGTCGTGGATTTACTCAAGACCCGAGGAGGGAAAGAATAGGCCGATCAAACGATGCTTTTTTCATGCATCTTCTGATTCTGATGCGGCCTGCAAGCACGGACTCCAAGGGATTGGGTGAGTCCTCTCTCACAATTCTCCGAAACCGCTCTACCCGTTGTGGGGCTGCAGCCCGCTAGAGCAGCCTTCATGTGGGATGAGGCAGGTAGTTTTCGATCAAAAACGTCTTAAGACGTTTTTGCTTTGGCCGGCTTGCTGAGCCGCGGGCCCGCACATCCACCGTAGGGATTGTTCACATAAGGGGGAGTGCCGCGTCAGCCATTCTCTTGAAAAGTTCCGTACGTTTCTGCAAAAAAAACTTGACAAGGGTTCGCTTGTCCCTTAAAAAGACGCGCCCCCAAGAAGCATACCGAAAAACGCG
>JAVHLK010000165.1 GCA_031082285.1 Desulfomonilaceae bacterium | reverse complement strand
GAACCTGGAGCGCAAAGCCACGGAGCGTGTGCCTGATGATCGTTGAGAGCGTCCTGACCGCGTACTTGAAACATAAGTACTCTACATTACTGCAATTTGAATCTCTTGAAGCGGTAGAACCGCCGCGGCCCCGTCCGGGCGTCGAGTACCTGCTGTACGTCCATATACCGTTCTGCGAAGAGCTGTGCCCGTACTGTTCCTTCAACCGCTTCCCGTTTGAGAAGAGCCTTGCCCAAGAGTACTTCGGGGGACTTGGCCGAGAGATCGCGATGTACGCGGATCTTGGCTACGATTTCAGGTCGGTGTACGTCGGCGGGGGCACTCCCACGGTCCTTCCGGACGAGATGGCACGACTTCTCGACGACCTGCGGTCCAGGTTCGGAGTACGAGAGATCTCCTTGGAGACCAACCCGAATCATCTCACCGACGACATCATCGGAACGCTGAAGGACGGAGGAGTCAACCGCCTCTCGGTGGGCGTGCAGAGCTTCAATGACTCGCTCCTCAAGCAGATGGAAAGGTATCATAAGTACGGCTCGGGCACGGAAATTCGAGACAGACTGGCCGGGTTGATGGGAGTATTCGACACGCTGAACGTAGACATGATTTTCAACTTTCCGACGCAGACCGAAGAAATGTTGGCGAAAGATGTGGAGATCATAAAGGAAATCAAGGCGGATCAGGTGACCTTCTATCCCTTGATGGTTTCGGACGTGACCCGTAAAGAACTCGCCCGCAGATTCGGTCCCGTCAGTTATCGACAGGAGAAGCGGTTCTACACAAGAATCGTTGAAGGACTGGAAGCGGAATACGGTTTTGGGACGGCGTGGTGTTTCTCTCGGAAGAAAACCATGATAGATGAGTATATTGTCGATTATGACGAGTATGTGGGAGTTGGAAGCGGATCTTTCGGGTATGCGAATGGAATCTGTTTTGCCAACACGTTTTCGGTCCCTGACTATCTTGACCGCATTCGGCGCGGGGCCTTCCCTTTGTTGGCGAAAAAGGAATTCTCTCGGACCGAGCAAATCCACTACGATTTCATGATGAAGCTGTTCGGGAGTTCTCTTGACGTTGAAAGAGCCGAAGGGAAGTTCCATGGGGAATTCATGAAGACGTTGTGGAAAGAGATCCATTTGTTCAAGCTCCTCTCGGCACTGGTCAACGAAAATGGACGGATCCGACTCACTCGCAGGGGGAGATACTTGTGGGTGATCATGTTGCGTGAGTTCTTCACCGGGGTGAACAATTTTCGGGACATGTGTCGAAGCACGATTCAAGGACGGTGAGTGGTTGGGTCAACTGTTCAGGGCCATTCATGCCTTCAATTGCGCCGCTTGATACACGAGCTTCAAAACATGCTCGGTCAAAGGAGAGGACCTAATGTCCAAACCAACATATGAGCAGCTGGAAAAACGGGTCAAGGAACTTGAAAAGATCGCGGGAGATCTGATCGACAGTGCATTGGAGCTTGAACATCATGAGCTGTTCGAGCTGTCCATACTCTGCAACATCTCTCAGGCTCTCGCATCGACAATGGACCTGGACGAGCTGCTGGTCATCGTTATAAACGAGGTGAATAAGGCCCTTCTCACTGAAGGCGCAGGCGTGCTGCTCTACGATGAGAACCGGGGAGATCTGTACATGAGGCAGGTCAGGGATGCCCGAGGCATTCTGGTCCCGCAGTCGGAAGCATTGAGACTGCCCCTGGATGGCAGCATAGCCGGTTGGGTGTTCCGGAACAACAAACCGGCACGAGTGAACGACACGGCAACCGACCCGAGATACTACCCGGAGATGTCCAAACGAAGCGGGTTCGACATTCGCAAGGTCCTCCAGGTTCCGCTCAACACGAGACAGAAGACCATCGGCGTTCTCATGGTGATGAACAAAATAGGCGGTGATTTCACCGACATGGATGAAGCCCTGTTGAGTTCCATGGCAGGGAGCATCGCTCTTGCCCTGGAGAATGCCACCGTGTACGAGAAGCTGAAGAAATCCCGGGACGACCTCGAGATGATCTATCGGTCCAGCATGGCTTTGGCGACCACCATGGACCTCGACCACCTGCTGCAGGTCCTGGTCAACGAGCTCAAATCGGCCTTGGATACCGAGTTGGCCGGCGTGCTGATCTACGATGAGTCCCGAAACAACCTCTTCTGGCGAGAGGTCCAGGACGATCGAGGGCTCATTGATTCCAAGGCCCAGGAATTGCGGGTGCCCCTGGACAGGAGCATCGGCGGTCAGGTGTTTCAGACCGGCGAACCCGCGCTGCTCAACGACCCGGCATCAAATCCTCTCTTCTTTAAGCCCTTTGAAGATCGGTCGGGGTTCATCATCCGAAACGAGATCATCGTTCCGCTCCATACGAGAGAAAAGACCATCGGTTGCCTGGTCACCATGAATAAGAGACACGGCCGGTTCACTGAAGAGGACATCCACATTCTCACCTCATTGGCCGGGGTCGTGGCCTTGGCCATCGAGAACTACACGTTCTTCGAGGAATTGCTCACGTCCTACCAAGAGCTGGAAAACCTCAACCGCGTCAAGACAAAGACCCTGAATCATCTGTCACACGAATTGCGAACTCCTCTTGCCATAATTCGCGGCACCCTTGCAACGATGGAGCGGAAGCTCAAAGAAAGGGGAATGACTGATTTCGACCGACCCATCGAGCGGATGAAACGCCATGTTCACAGTCTTAATCGGCTGGAGGCACAAGTCGAAAGCATCATGCGGACGGGGTACACGTGGGAACGACGCCAGATTACCGGCTTTCTGCAGGCTGCTCTCGACCTGATGGAAGTGCAGACGGAGTGGACTCCGGAGATTAAACGCGCGGCCGAGGTCATCCACAAGTGGTTGACGACAACCTTTCCTACCAGACGAGACGAGCCCAAGCGCATCAACATACGAGACTTCGGCAACGCGGTACACGAATACGTGCGTTCGAGAGCCGAACAAGAAAACAGAAAGATCAACC
Organism: Desulfomonilaceae bacterium; assembly: GCA_031082285.1. Taxonomy (GTDB): domain Bacteria; phylum Desulfobacterota; class Desulfomonilia; order Desulfomonilales; family Desulfomonilaceae; genus JAVHLK01. The sequence continues at coordinate 5,004 of JAVHLK010000165.1, read as the reverse complement.
TGGTTTTTGACTTGGAAGAGGCCGACCTGCTCATTCCGGATCACGTGCTGCACGCGATTATGGAAGGTATTATTCGAAATGCCATAGAGGCGGTTCCCGACAACGGAGATGTGGAGGTAACGGGCCGCACACGAGGCGAGCGATACCTCTTCACCGTGCGCGATACCGGTATCGGAATACCGGAAAAGGACAAGGAACTCATATTCGAAGGATTCTATCCGGTCCAGGAGACGGAAGACTACTCGAGTGGACGGCCATATTCGTTCAACGCGGGCGGAAAGGGCATAGATCTACTGAGAATTCGCATGTTCTCCGAGCTCTATGGTTTCAAGATCTCTTTCAAGAGCGAACGATGTCCGCACCTGAAGACTTCCAACGACTCGTTCCCCGGCAACGTGGATCGCTGCAAGCACTGCAAGACAAAAGCCGACTGTGCGGAGATCAGCGGTTCGGAGTTCGTAGTGGATTTCCCTTTGGCCGACAGCAAAACGGTGGCCGACCTGGGACTCAGACCCGGGACGCGACGTGATAGAGAATCATGAAGATTCAGATAATCCTTGACGGTCCAACCTGAGGACTTCATATAATTCGGATTCATTAAACATTCGAGGAGCGTGCGATGCTGAACTTGCTGGAAAACTTACTCGGATTAACCGCCACGGTTCTGGGATACCTCCTGGACTGGCCTTTTCTGCTTTTCGTCTTTCTTGTCTGGCTCGCCAGTCGTTATCGAGACCAGCTCGGCAGTGCGCTTGACCGGAGGGCGGCAATCAAGCGCAGTGAACTGGCATCGGCCGTACGCGATGAATTGGGTCCGATAACCAAAGACCTGGGGGGACTCAAACCGGATGTGGCCGAACTGAAGACCAGAACCGCAAAGATCGAGGCCCTGCAATCGGAGTATGCCTCTGAGCGAATACTCAAGCCGATCAATTCCAGGGTCGAGGCTTTGGAAGAAAGCCTCCGGCAGTTGCAGACTCAGGTGGACCGCATTGCCGATGTCGACCGGCGAGACGAGATCGCGGACCGACTTGCCTCGGTCGACAGCGATGTGCAAGACCTTAGAGGGACCGTGGACAGGCTTGAACAAGAACTCCGACCGCTCAAGGAAGAAACGGCCGGTGTCAAAGAGACTTTGGAAGAAATCTCGGTACGGTCGAAACCTCTTGACGGAGCCTTGCAATCATTCGACAAGCGCGTGAAAAGTCTTGAGTCCCGCGTGGATGAGGCGCCGTCGGCGGATGAAATTCGCCGGCTTGACGACGATATGGAACGGTTGGGAGAGGAACTGTCCGGGGTGACCGTCTCCTTCGCCCTCTTGAAGGCGAAAGTCGAGAAGCCCGTCGACGGAGAGGGGGCACCCGCCCGTTCGGCCCGGGAGGATGGAAACTCGGGACACCTCAAGGATGCCGACCTGATTCCGCTCAGGGTCATGAAGGACGCCCTCGCGTCTACCCGATGGGAATGGAGACGCGTCAAGAAATTGGCAGGAATTGCCGGACTCACTGAAGATAAGGCACTGCAAATGCTGGAGAACGACCCCGACCTCATGGTGAAGAAAGATGATTGGGGTAGGCGCATCGCAAAACTCTTGACGAAATAAAGCTCGCTCGCACCCTCCCCGCGCGTTCAGGACAAGGAGGGCGGTCCGTACGGGTCTTCAAACGGTCAGTGACTCGCTCGGGTCAAGTTCAGGCCGATCACGCCCAGGATTATGAGGCAGACGGATATCGCTTTCGTCCACGAAATGGGCTCCCCGAAGTGTGCGATGCCCACAACGGCAATGAGTGCGGTGCCGACCCCGGCCCATATTGCATAAGCGACGCTGAGATCGATGAACTTCAGCGCAATGGTGAGTGCGGCGAAGGACAACCCGTAGAAGACAAAAATGAGAACCGACGGCGTGAGCTTCGTGAACCCTTCGGAAAGCTTCATGCACGTGGTCCCCGCCACCTCCAGCAGTATGGCGCAGGCAAGGATCAGTCCGCCTTTCATCTCCATCTCTCCTCGTTTTCCGATCGGTCGTATCGTTATATCCTCATTGCTTCCGAACACCCATTGAGACCGGGGGATTTTTTCGCGATAATGATAATCCTCGGATCGCTGATGCCGTGGAATGAATCGAAGGGACCCTCGCGGTGAAAACACCGGTCATGCTCATCATTGTTGCGGCAATTCTGACGCCGGTGACGGCTCCATGTGAAAAGCGGGATTTCTGCCGCGGTCTCGAAGAATTTGTCGACACGATCTTCAAGACGGCCAACTTCGACAATGACCCTACGTCCCGGGAGAAGAAGTATACGTCCGCCGTCAACGAACTCACGTCGGCGGCCGGGCGTCACTTTGGGCCCGTGTGGGATTCGGGCCGCTTCACCGAGGACGTCATGGCGTTTGTACGCCACCAGGAACTGTATCGCAGACCGCCGCCGGGTTGGGAGCCGAAGTCGTCCATGGAGAACATGATCTTGTTCAGCGGCATTGCACGAGACGGACTGCAAATCGACCTGAAGCTCCTGAACTGGTGCAACACACCGCCCGCATCAAAGTAGGCCGTTTCCGAATCTCCTTTCTCACGGCTCGTCGCCGACGCGTCCGGATGACGGCGCCCTCATCGTTCACGTCTTACCTACCGCAGCGCGACTCCTTTTCGATCACCGCGGCCAACTCCGCTACTGCCTTTTCAAGACTGTCATTGACGATTCGGTACTCGTACGCGGCGCCCAATTCCATTTCACGAGGCGCGTTCTCGAGACGAGTGCGGATCGACTCTTCAGAATCCGACCCCCTTTGTCGAAGTCTCTGTTCCAGCACGTCCATGCTCGGCACCGTGATGAAGATCCCCACCGATTCATCTATCTTTTCAAAGACCTGAAGAGCTCCCTGCACGTCTATGTCGAGCACCATGCAACGACCGGATGCCAGGGCGCTCTTCACCGGCGGCGCGGGAGTGCCGTACCTGTTGCCGTGGACTTCTTTCCATTCGAGGAAGGCTTCGGCCTTTACCAGTGCATCGAATCGACGTCCGTCGAGGAAATAGTAATGCACTCCTTCTTGCTCGTTCTCCCGAGGTGCGCGCGTCGTGCAGGATACCGAATAGAGCATGTCCGGAAACAGGGGTCTGATCTCCTCGATGAGCGTGGACTTTCCGGCACCTGAGGGCGCGGATATCACAAAGAGTGTGCCACGGGCCATACCAGTGTCCTCTCCTTTGGCGATGTTGACGCATTACGCACTATTCGACGTCCGACTCGCACCGGATCGCCGGCGCTTGAACGAACAATTTGGGGCGCAGGATTGCCCGGTTCACGTCGACCGGTCTCCCGCCGGGTCGACGCGGTGCTGTCTTCATGACACGGATTGGCGTGGCAGGTCAAACCTATTTGCGATATAATGCATTGCCGTGTTGGAAAACGGCTCGGCCGACGATGCCCCGGAGCCCGACCTCGGGCCGTGTAGATACATCCGGGTGTGACCGGCCGGCGCGGAGGGTCGTTATTCGATCACTGAAAGAATCAACGGCAGCGAGGACCAATTGAAATTATGATGGTACGAAAGGCATTGTGGGCCGTTCTGGTCACATTGACAGTGGCCATGATCGTGTACGGAGGCTTTTTCCGGCAATTTCTCGTGTACGACAATCTGGAAAAATTCGATCAGCTGAAGAACGTCGGCATAAAGATCAAGATTCCCGGTTATCAGCATGACGAGAAAGAGTTCAAAGCCCGTTCCGAGTGGTTCACCGAACCTGAAGTGGTGAACGCTATGACCTTTGTGGGCATAAGCCGATACAAGGACGGCAGGCTCATCTCAAACTATCCGGACCTGAGAATGCTCAGGGGTCGAAGACCTTGCCCCAGCTGACTCTGACACGGGCCGCGGTTCGCGGCTGATTCAGCATCGGTAGGGCCACGGACATCGGGCACCTGGCGGGGACGCTTCACCGCCCGGTCGGTACGGTGCGGCGAGATTCGACGATCTGCCCAAACGCTGTCGTGTAACGGCGCAATTGCCGCATGAGAGGACGCCTCGAATGAAAATACGGCAGGCTCGCTCCGTCCGTGAAACTCGAATCAGGACCCTCACCCTACGCACGAAGGAATTATCGTGGAAAAACTGAGATTAAGAGTTCAGATCGGTATGGCGGCACTGCTGAACATAGGTTTCTTTCAATGGCATTCGATCTGCTTCCCCGTCTTGAACTGCTATTCATGCCCGATATCGGTGTTTTCCTGTCCCATCGGCATCATCGGGCAATTCACCGCGCTCGGTCTGATCGCGTTGACGGCCGTCGGTGCAATAGCCCTTGGAGGATTGATCGCGGGAAGATTCCTGTGCGGCTGGGTCTGTCCCTTCGGGCTGGTCCAGGAGCTGCTGTATAAGGTCCCGTACGTGAAATTCAGTATTCCACGGTGGACGAGGTTCATTAAATACGGCGTGTTTGTGGGGCTCGTCGTCGCGATTCCCTACTTCTTCAGCACGGAATCTCCTCTCTATTTCTGTCGACTTTGTCCGGTGGCCACCATCGAATCCGCGATCCCGTGGGCGCTCTGGCAGGGCACCACGAATCCGCTTCATCTGGCACTGAGGTTGGGAATCCTCCTGGTCATCGTGGTGATGGTCATGGGCCATCGACGCTTCTTTTGCAAGGTCATCTGCCCCCTCGGCGCGTGTCTCTCGGTTTTCAATCGACTGTCCTACATCTTCCCCGGCCGTGATTCCAAGTGCATTGAGTGCACGGTCTGCAGCAAGGTCTGCCCCATGGAAACCTCGGCCCAAAAGAGCCTGTCCGGGGTCTTCGACCATACCCCCGAAGAATGCATCTCGTGCCTGGAATGTCAGAAGAAATGTCCGACCGAAGCGATTCGGATATGGGGATGATGCCGCGGTGCGTAAGTCCAGAGACATGGACCATGGTCCTCGGGCTTTGATCGTCTCCTGCTCATATTGGGCGGCAAGACGGTGTGCGATGTGAAGAGCGGAGAATGTCACATCCGTGGCCGGCGG
>JAVHLK010000164.1 GCA_031082285.1 Desulfomonilaceae bacterium | reverse complement strand
GGTCCCACATTGGGAGCGATTTCCTGCTGTGAATCTGGGGACGTCGTTAAACAACTGAGGAACGGACTTCACCAAACTGTGGTAATTGTCCTAGGCAATTGACTGTCGTCCATGCGCATGATGAAGAATCAGCGCCAAGGCATAGCAAGCCGCCGGCGTCTCAGGCAGCAGTGCTTGCAGGCGATTCAAGAGGCAGTCCAGGTCACTAACTGGAAATGACAAGAGGTTTGTGTCGCGGTTTATGAGGGAGGAGTAGGGCGCGAAACGGGGACCACCGTCCCCGAAAAGAAGTCCGATGGCTTTCCATTCCCAGGTAGAGCTCGGGCCTCCGTGTTCGGACTATCTGGACCCTGGCCTTTGCCTGAAAGTCCCCCTTTGGGGTTTATTCTCGTTCCAAGGCTCCTGCCTGTCCCGCGTTCTGCGCGGGATCCGGGCTCCGCCCGGTCTTCGTGGGACGTCCCGCGTCTCGCGGGACTGCCCGTCACTGACAGGCGAGACGCCTGTCCCACCAAGGGACTTTCATAGTCCGTTGTGATCGGCGGGTCATGGCGGTTCGCCGGGGAGACGACGGGCAGGAAAGTGTCTCAAAAAACCTCAATCCGTGATAATCGTGGCACACCCCCCTCACCCTAACCCTCTCCCCCGAAGCGGGGGCGAGGGGACTCGTCTTGCTCCCTCGCCCTCTGGGAGAGGGTTGGGGTGAGGGTGCCCTTCTTGAGGACATGGGGTCAAATCTAGTTTTGAGTCATACTTCGCTCAGTCTCCTCCACTTTCCTACTCCGAGGTTCCCGGTATACTTACTCAACTCGTTAATGCCTTCAAACAGCCCTCCAGGCCTAACTTCGGTCATGTCATCAACCTTCCCGATGGCGCATCCAGCTTTGCGATGATGCCCGTGTCGGTCAAGCAGCCACGATGGGCTTGTGCCGCCGTTGCCACGTTGCGGCGCGCTGCAAGAGGGGGCGGGAGGTTCACCGACTCCTCCGGACATCCCGGCTGACGTTTCAGTGCTCTTCATCGCGCTCCGCATCATCGAGAGTTCTCAGGCAAAACTCGCAGGGCGTATAGGTCCCCTCATGCGGTACATTTGTCGATTAATTTTATAGGCAATTCGCTCGGGCCGGAGACTTTCTCTGACCCGGAATTTGTGTTATAGAAGATCAGCTCACAGGGTCCGATAGCCGGCAATGTCAATGAGCCGACCCTGCGTAAGGGTTCGACTTTGATTGCTTGTCTGAGAAACCATGGTTGTTGTTGACGCCGAGGAGCGGACCAACGCCGCGGTTGAGGCAGAGCATGCGCGGAGGTGAGACCCGAGATTACAACGGAACACGGATTATGAACCCGGACGAATGGGAAGCCGTCTGCAAGAAATGCGGAAAGTGTTGTTATGAGAAGGTGGATCTGGGTGGAGGCATCATCCGCTATACGGACGAACCGTGCGTCCACCTCGACACGGAAACCAACCTGTGCAACGTGTACGAGAACCGGCGCGAGGCTCAACCGGATTGCATAAGTCTCACCGAGCATCTCGTGCGAACGCTCACATGGCTTCCCGAGGACTGCGCATACCTGGAGTATGTCAGGCACAATGACACTCTGGCCGCGGTGAGGGAAGTCAACAAACGAAGAAAAAGAACCAGGAATGCCCAGAGGAGGCGATAATGGCCGTAAAGACACTCAGTGTGAATAAAGATATTCTGAGCGCGAACGACAAGCTGGCCGACGGCTTGAGAGCGCGATTTGACGAATCAAAGGTGTTCGTGATGAATCTGATGTCCTCGCCGGGTGCGGGGAAGACGTCCGTAATCCTCCGAATCATCGAGTCCCTCGCAGACAAGGTCAAGATAGGAGTCATCGAGGGAGACATCGCGTCGGACGTCGATGCGCTGAAAATCGGCAAGACCGATGTCGACGTGGTGCAAATCAATACCCAGGGCGCCTGCCATCTGGATGCCAACATGATTCTTGCCGCGGCCGACGACCTTGGTCTGGACGGCAAAGGACTTCTGATCATAGAAAACGTAGGAAACCTGGTATGTCCCGCGGAATTCAGGTTGGGCGAGGACGTCAAGGTCATGATTCTTTCAATACCCGAAGGTCATGACAAGCCGCTGAAATACCCGCTCATGTTCACCGAATCGAACGCATTGATCCTCAACAAAATCGACTTGTTGCCGTACACCGATTTTGACGTGGATGAATTGAGAAAGACTGTGCTGGGCATGAACCCGGGCATCCGGATATTCCCCGTATCGGCGAAGACCGGAGAAGGTATCGACGATCTTACCGCATGGCTCGCCGGCAGAGTGCAGGGGAAATAGCGACCCAACGTGCCGGGGGTTGACCGATCGGCGGGAGCGGTCATAACTTACGATTATGACGCCCGTGATCCGGCGGGTTTTGGCGCGCCGTAGACCGGCTTGTCGGCCCGGGAGAAGGGGTACCGGAGAAAGGACTCAAGACTATGAGGCTCAAGAAAATTGTCCGTGCACGGATCGCCGGGAGTCTGTCCCTCGCATGCTCCTTCCTGTTCTTGCTTCCCGTTCCCGTAATGGGCCTCTCCGCCGCGGAGATTTCCAGGGAAATCAAGAAAGAGGGCAACCGAGTCATCATCGATGCGTTCCTGAAGTACGAACTGAGCGAAGTGAACCGTCACGTGACGAAGCCGATGTTGGACAAGCATCCTTCGCTCGAATTCTTCATTAAGCAGGTTGAGCGAGGTCCTTTGGAGAGCCTTTTTTTCCTCGAAGAATGGGTCCACAAGCTCCAGCACGCTCAGCAAAACATCGATTCATTGCCCTATTCGATCACCTTCTCCTCGGAAGAGAAGAAGAAGATAATCGGGCTGCGAGACGTCACCAACAGGATCATCTCATACGGGATCCCGCTGATGAAGCGTGACTTTTACCGAGTCATGGAGGCGGCTCGGAAACTCGCGAATGAAAAGGGGAAACACCCCGTGGAATTGATTCCGAACGTCGAGTTTCGCAACGCGATCTACAGGAGCGTGGAACCTACCGCGAGGGCGCTGGACGATGAGATGGGGAAGCTGTCGGAGGGGGAACTCATTTGTATGAGATTAGGGTGGGTCTTGGATCAGGTAACGATTACTCGGTTGTGGCTTCTGGTGAACGACAACCGCCTTCCAAGACCGCAGGATTACATGGCCTACCGGGATAAGAGGAGCATCTACTTCGCCAAACGGCTTGAGGAAATCTACGGCAAAGGTCCGGCAGGGCGAACTTCAGGTTCGTCGGATCCGGGACAAAAGGATTCTCAGCGGTAGGCACGGCGATGGTGCCGAAAAGGTCGTGCCCAATGCCCCCTGCCGGGGAAAATGATGGCTCCAATAATACGTCTTGAGAACGTCGGCAAATGTTACCACAGCGGCCTCTCCTGTGAGATTCATCCTTTGGACGGGGTCAGCCTGGACATATCGTTCGGTGAACGGATCGTGCTGCTCGGCAAGAGCGGGTCCGGAAAGAGCACCTTCCTCAACCTGGTCGGCGGAGTGGATCTTCCGACAACCGGGCGGATCTTCTTTGGGGAACGGGAAATCACCGCCCTCACCCAACGGGAATTGGCCGAGTACCGAAGAAAGGAAGTCGGGTTCGTCTTCCAATCCTTCAACCTTTTCCCGACTTTGACCGTTCTCGAAAACGTCATGTTGCCGTTGGATCTTCTCGGCAGTTCAGACGAGCGCCGCGCGATGGACATCCTTGACGCGGTGGGACTCGCGGGACAGTTGAACAAGTTCCCGGAGCAGCTTTCCGGCGGTGAGCAACAGAGGGTGGCCATTGCCAGAGCCCTGGTGAAAGGCCCGCGCCTCATCCTGGCGGACGAACCGACCGGGAACCTCGACCTGGAAACGGGTGAAGCAATTCTTCAAGTGATCGACCGGATTTCCCGCACGAAGGATGCTACGCTTATCATGGTCACCCACAGCGCGGATGCCCTCTGGTTGGCGGATCGGAGATTCCGACTGCGAGCCGGAAAGTTGGTGGAGGAGACGTTCTCGACCGGGATCGTCGCCAAGGCATGATCCGCTGCACCGGCCGCGCCGTACGGGTGGTTGCCGCACTGGGCTTCAAGCAGGTTAAACGGCTCGCACCATGACACTCTCCACGCTCGTCACGTTCAATCTTCGCTATTACCGGCGCCACTCCATGCTCTCCCTCCTCTGCCTCATGGGAATATCCTTGGGGGTGGGAATTGTCGTCGCTGTGCAATTGATAAACAATTCCGCGCTCTCGGCTTTTGCGTCATCCGTCGACTACCTATCCGGTCGAGCAACGCATTCGGTGATCTCCGATTACGGGCGGATCGAGGAAGAGCACTTCGTTCGGATCTGGAAACATCCCGGGATTAAGGCGGCTTCTCCGGTCATCCAGGTCATGGCGAACACGCTCGAGATTGCGGGGGAGCCGGTCCAGTTCATTGGGATCGACCCGTTTCTCGACGCGGATTTTCGAGATCTGGGTCCCATGAGACGCGGCGAACGGGATCTGACGGAGTTTCTCACAAGTGACGTTCCCGTCGTGTACCTCTCCGAATCCCTCATGGAACGCTACGGTCTGGGCAAAGGCGACATACTGACCGTCTTGTCGGCCGGAGTGGAGAAGAAGACAAGAATCGCCGGCTCCATACCGGCCTCAGGCTTGTCCGGCGGCGACACCATCGCGGTACTGGACATATCCGCCGCGCAGGAGATCTTTGGGAAAGAGGGGTACCTGGACCGAATAGACCTCATCGCGGAAAGCAATACGGACCGGTTGCTTGACATCATGCCTCTAGGACTTCATTTGACCGATTCCAACGAGAGGAAGTCTACGCTTCAGGGGATGCTCTACTCGTTCCAGCTCAACCTCGCGGCAATGAGTCTGCTGGCTCTCTTTGTAGGAACGTTTCTCATCTACAACTTCTCCATGTTCTCCGTTCTTTCCCGCCGCGAGGACTTGTCGTTGCTGCTGACTCTCGGTGCGGACCGTGCCGGCCTTGTCGGCGCGTTCTTGACCGAGTCCGTGCTTCTCGGCGCGGCCGGCAGTCTTCTCGGCATCGCCCTTGGTTTTCTCGTGGCCTGGTTCAGCATCGACCGTGTATCGTCCACCATTAGTGAACTCTATTTCCATATTTCCGTGGAAAGCGTCGGCTTGACCGTACCCGTCGTACTCAGGGGAATCGGTGTGGGCTTTCTGGCCACCATCGTGGGAACCGGGCTTCCTGCGCTGGAGGTGGCGGTCACGCCGCCGGTGATCGGAATCAAGCGACAAAGCATAGAAGACCGCGCTCACGGCCTCAAGGGATTACTTACGCTCGCAGGAGTGAGTCTGTTCGGACTGGCCCTCGTCGCGGCTTGGGCTTCACGCTTTTCCATCTTCTGGGGATTTGCGTCCGCGTTTGCGGTGACGTTTGCGTTTGCATTGTTCACCCCCTCCATCCTTTCTCAGTTCACCCACCATGCAGGCAGTTGGTTCAAGAGATTCCTGGGATCGCTTGAGGCCTTCCTCGCGGCCAGAACCATCAGAGCTTCACTCAGCCGCACCAGTATTGCAACGGCGGCCCTGGCCGTGGCACTGAGCATGACCATCGGCGTGGACACCATGATCCACGGTTTCAGACAATCGGTTGATGCATGGCTGGAGGGATCGTTACAAGGGGACCTGTACATTTCTCCCGCCACGACCAAGTGGGCGCACCCTCTTCCGGATGAACTCATTGAAATGCTCCGGCAAGACCCTCGCGTGGAGGCGGTGGAACGCTATTCCACGTACGGCGTCAGGCTTAAGGGGAAACCCGCCAGACTAAGGGTCGTCGACGGCTCGGTCCTCAAGCACCGCTCTCGTTTCACCTTCTTACAGGGAGAGCGGAGCGCGTGGGACAAGATGGAGCAAGGCGGAGTCTTTATCTCCGAATCATTGGGGTACCATTTCGACTTGGGCGTGGGAGATGCCATAGAGCTTGCCACTCCCTTGGGAAAACGTTCCTTCCCCATAGTCGCCATGGTAAGGGATTACTCGTCGGAACAAGGAACGATTCAGATGGATCGCCAAATATACGAAGAGATCTGGAAGGACCGAAAGGTGCAATCCGTGGCTCTGTTCCTGAAGCCCGGAGTCTCCCCCGATGAGGTTCGGAGATCCGTCGCGCAGCGCGTTCCCGGCCTTGACAGAACGATTTCGTCGAACACCCAAATGAGATCCGACATCCTGGTGATATTCGACAAGACCTTTGCTCCTACCGCGACTTTGAAGGGAGTGTCCCTCTTGGTGGCACTCCTCGGCATCGCGACCGCGCTGACGGCCATTCTTATGGAGAGGTCCCGTGAGATGACCGTACTGAGCTATCTGGGACTAACGCCGGCCGAGTTGGGAAAAATGAATGTGTACCAGGCACTCGTAATGGGATTGGTTTCGTTCATGATCTCAGTCGTGTGCGGCCTGATTCTCACGTACATTATCACCAACGCCATCAATTATCGATCGTTCGGCTGGTCGATCGACATACACGTGAATCCATGGGTTTTTGTCAAAGCGTTCCTGCTTACGGGGCTGGCATGCCTTGCCGCGTCAATATACCCGACGTACAAGCTCATGAGAGCCGCGGGCGTGCACTCTTTGGAGGAAGAGTAGCGCTCCGTAGAACCGATCGCACTCGCGGAGGCCCCTTGATAGTTGCGGTCAAATGAACTAACGTCTGTAGACGGCTCGAAAACTACGACCACTTCCAAAGGAGGCCTCCGTATGAACAAATCCGAAGTTCTCAAAGCCCTCGAATGGGTTGACCAGACGGCAAAGGACGGCGATGTGACCCGCCTGGCCAAAGCGAAGGAAGCCTTGGAGGCGGAGCTACGATCCGAGAGGAGCTTGTCGGGGCCGGAGTCTGCTTACAAAGCGGCTCTTGAGAGTTTTGTCAGGAAACACGGCAGGGAACCCATGGAGGAAGTTGCCGGCGAAGACCGGCCCTTAGTTTAGTCTATCCATTGTCCACACAAGAAACCTTTACGTGAACATGATGAGTGCATCCCGCAAGTCGGAAGGACAGCGGGAGTGATTTCGGCGGTAGGACAGCTCCGGAGAAGGAGCTTTGCTCTGCCGCCTTTTTTCAATGGCAACGGGGGAGTCGATCGGTCGTACCACGCGTTCTTCGGAATCGAATTGGAATTTTTCCGGTCTGACCGGTCGAATTCCGGTCGTACCCCAAACAGGTTCTTTGCAGCTAGGAGGTATGATAATGAGGGTTTTTGAAAGACCAGGGCCTGCTAATACAAGTGAGATCATTGAGATTCTTAGTATTGCTTCGGCCAAATTCGACTACCTAGTGGTCGCTTCCATCACCGGTGACTGCGCGGTCAAAATCGCTGAAGCCATTCCGGGAAAGAAGATAATCTGCGTCACCTGTCCGCAAGGTATGAGTTGGCAAATCGATGGGATGCAGACAGGCCCGTTTGCAGAAATTCCCGAACTCCGTCACATAAGAGATGACTGGGCAGACAAGGGCTTGCAGACCGTGCCGATGCAGATTACTGAAGAGAATCGGATGAAGTTGGATCAATTACAGGTGAAAATAGTGCAAGGCACGATCCCATTATTTGGTCCCAGCTTTTCGATACGATTGCACCTCAAGCAGGTGACCTCCCTGGACATCATGGCCAAGACATTGGAACTCATCTCGACCGGCACTCTGGTGAGTCTGGAGTGCGTATTGATGGCGGTGGATGCGGGTTTGCTTCCCGAGGGTGCACATACGCTTGCTACGGCGGGGACCGAACGAGGACTGGACACGGCATGGGTCATCCGGGGCAGTGCATCGGCCAATCTGTTCCATCCGACAAAGGGGTGTCGGTTTGTTGAATTGTTGGCAAAACCCGGAATGCCCCTGCTGCCCGATGTTTCTATCGACTATTTGCGCTAAGTGTCTGTCGCGAAATAAATCTTTCATCTTTCCGGCTTACTGGCCCGGCCTTGAAGAAACTGTCTCAAAACTCCGGCATGGAGACAAATCGTAGCACGATGCGGAT
>JAVHLK010000163.1:7817-8045 GCA_031082285.1 Desulfomonilaceae bacterium | reverse complement strand
GGCTGATTCTCAGGGACACTCAGGGGCGGGAATACAGGGATATTCTCCTGGTCCGCATGTTTCCCATCACCGATCCGGAAGGCTGGATATCCATATGCGATTCCCAGTACAACGAACTGCTGTGCATCGCAAGCATTGAAGCCGTTCCGGCGGAGTCGCGGCATATGTTTAATGAAGAGCTTAACCGCCGCATGTTCACTCCCGTCATCCAACAGATCACGCGGTTGG
>JAVHLK010000163.1:0-7807 GCA_031082285.1 Desulfomonilaceae bacterium | reverse complement strand
AAATGACCGCCCAAAGCAGGAAAATTCTGGATATGTATTTGTGAGAAGCGGTTTCCACGCGTTCAGAAATACCCTGTTGAATTCAGGACACCATCCCTGTTTTGCCGGCGGCGGTTTCCCGGGAACTGACGGGACCGGGAAGTCCGATTCGCTCAATCCACCATCAGTAAACAGTACTCGTTGTTCGTTTCATTGCGTTCCCGAAGCGGCTGTATGAAGAAACCGTTGTCGCGTGCCGTCCGGTATACGTCGATCCCGCACGCTTCCATGGAGGGCCTCGCCTTCCAGGGCATGGCGCAGAGTTTGCCTTCCAGGGCACCGCACTTCTTGCACAGGCGGCACGGCCCCGCCAGGAACAGAAAAGCCTTGTAGTATCCGTCCTTGAACACTTCGCCTTCGAGTTCGACCAGGCCATCGAAATACCCTTTGTAATGCTCTTCTTTATTGGCCATATGGGGAACTTCGATGTGAAATAGAATCGCACGATTGTACGAGTCCAGAATCCGCCTAGTCTCGTCCGGCCCCGGGGTCCGAGGCGGGCAACAGTGTCCTCGGCCGTATCCGGGGCACCCGAACCGGCATTTCATCAGCACCCACGGCGCCGTCACCACGCTGCCGGGAAGAATCTGCCTGGCGTGGGAGGCTCCGATCTCGATGCCTCGCGTACAGTACTTTTCCAGATCCGCGTCGACCACTACGATCGGATCTTGCTGAAACTGATTGACCGGTGAGATTTGCACGAGATAGCCCTCCATTGATGTGAGGTAGTGGAGCATACACCACCACCAGTACTGCAATCAACCGAGGAAGTGAGAGCACGGGGTGCTTTTTCTTGTCTTTTCCCATATACGATTAATCGGCCTGCTCCAAGCGACGGCGTCCCATGTGCACCGTCCTTTCCCGTGTTCAACAGCCTGGATCCACATGAGCCGTGTCCACAGACCGGCACTATTCTCGACGGTCCGCTCAGGCCGACGGTACCGTGAGTTAGACCAAGAAATAAGTCCCGGCCTCTCACACCTCCTGGAAAAGATGCTTTACCTCGACCGGAACATGTGGCACAAAATTCGAGGGCGGGCCGCATAGTCGGTTACGGAAGTCGAAACTACGAGAGCGGAGAAGGAGTCGTGGTGAACAAGAAGGTCCTGATTCCGGTATTTCTGTTGGTCGCAGCTGCGACCGTAGGTGCCGGCCTGTTTCTCAAGAAGGGAAACGACGCCACACCGCAAGCCCATTCCTCCAAAGCCCAAATAGACTCCTCGGAGACCGCCGGCGTGGGCCCCATCGCAGTCATCCCGAAGGGGACCACACACTCATTCTGGAACTCGGTACTCGCCGGCGCACAAAAGGCCGCCAAAGAACACGGTGTGGACATTTTCTGGACGGGTCCGGACCGGGAAGGCGATCGTGAAAAACAGATCCAAATCGTCGAGGACTTCATTGTGAAGAAAGTGGCCGGCATCGTGCTGGCGCCTACCGACGCGGGCGCACTCGTCCCCGTGGTCGAACGTGCGGCGGCCGTCAAAATTCCGGTCGTCATCATCGACTCGGACATCGACACCGACAAGCGGGTCTCCTTCGTGGCCACCGACAACTACGCAGGCGGTGCCATCGCTGCACGGCACATGGCAAAGCTCCTCGGAGGCAAGGGTAAGGTAGCGGTCATCAAGTACATGGCAGGTTCCGCGTCCACCACGGCACGCGAAAAAGGATTCATCGAAACACTGAAGAAGGAGTTTCCCCAGATCGAACTCGTTGAGGACCGGTACGGCATGGACACGGTAGAGACCGCTCTCTCCGCGGCTGAAGACGTGCTCACCCGCCACAAGGAGCTGGACGGCATATTCGCCTGCAACGAATCCACGTCCCGGGGCGCTCTTCGAGCGTTGGAGAGCCAGGGAAGAGCCGACGTCGTGAAGATGATCGGCTTCGACGCCGCGGACGCCCTGCTCAAAGGGCTCGAGGCCGGGCGCATCGACGCGCTCGTAGTACAGAATCCTCATGCCATGGGATACGACGGCGTGCGCAGCGCGGTCGCTGCGATCAAGGGCCAAAGCGTCAAGGCGAGAATCGACACCGGGGTGGAACTCGTCACTAAGGATCGCCTGAACTCTCCCGAGATTCGTGCGCTCATCGGAAGCGAAGGGTGATGCCGGCGTACCCGGGAGCCGAGCCTACCCCGTTCGCCCTGGAGATGCGGGGGATCGGTAAGCGCTTTGGCCCGGTCAAGGCCCTTCAAGACGTGTCGCTGTGCGTCCCGCAAGGGACGGTTCACGCTCTTGTGGGAGAAAACGGCGCAGGCAAATCCACTTTGATGAAGATCCTCTCGGGAGTGTATCCGCCCGACACCGGGACCATCGTGCGAAACGGTCAAACCTGCACGTGGAAGCACCCGTCCGACTCCCTTGCGGCCGGGATCGCGACGATCTACCAAGAGCTCAGCCTTGCACCCGACCTCACCGTCGCCGAGAACGTGTGGCTCGGGATTGAGCCCCGCGGCGCGCTGCCCGGCACCTGCTCCAGGAATCGAATGATCGCCGACACCCGTGCACTGGCCCAAAGACACGGATTCGACATAGATCCCAATCTAAAGGTGGAGAGCCTGCCGACGAGCACGTGCCAGATCGTGGAGGTGCTCAAGGCCCTCGCACGAAACGCGGAGATTCTGGTGATGGACGAACCGACTTCGTCCTGCGGCCGGCACGAAGTGGCCGCGCTTCTTGAAATGGTCAAGACACTGAGCCGGTCCGGAAACACCGTCATCTATATATCCCATCGGCTCGAAGAGATTGTTGAAATCGCGGAGAACCTCACCGTTCTGCGCGACGGACGAGCCGTGTACACCGGCCCCATGAAGGACCTCATTATCCCTGATATCGTGAAGTACATGGTTGGCCGCGACCTGGACGACTACTTCCCGAAGATAGACGTCGCAATAGGTTCCACGGCTTTGAGCGTGGAGAATCTCTCGTCCCGGGTCGTGGAAAGCGTCAGTTTCGATCTGCATTGGGGTGAGATCGTCGGCGTGGCCGGTCTGGTGGGCGCGGGTCGCACCGAGCTTGCCCGCGTCCTGTGCGGTCTCGAGCTTTCAACCCGCGGCAGTGTCGGGATGGACGGGAAACGAGTCACTATCGCAACGCCGGCCGACGCACTCGCGCTTGGAATCATGTACATCACGGAAGATCGAAAGCGCACGGGGCTGTGCCTCGAGCTCCCCGCGGCGTGGAACATGACGCTGCCGTGCCTCGCCCAACTCGGTATGAAGCATTTCCTGCACCTCGGCCGAGAACACGCAATCGCGGAAGAAACGGCCAAGAGGCTCTCGTTGAAATGGTCCGGGCCCGACGCACCGACCGCCGCGCTCTCGGGCGGAAATCAACAGAAGCTGCTGCTCGGTCGCGCGCTCATCGCTCGGTCGAGACTGTGGGTGCTTGACGAACCCACACGGGGCATCGACATCGCTGCCAAGGTAGACATCTACGAGCTCATCGGACGGACGGCCTCGGAAGGGAAGGCCGTTCTCATCATCTCGTCGGATCTTCCCGAACTCTTCGGGATCACCGATCGCATTCTGGTGATGCGACGCGGCCGCCTCGTCGCGGACCTGGTCACCTCGGAAACCAACCAGGAAGCCGTGATGCAACTCGCCGCCGTGGACAGCAACCGTTTACCGTGAAAAAGGAAGAATGAACCACCAAGACACCAAGGCACCAAGAAGAAGAGATCAAGTCACGGAAACGCAAAAAAGAGAAAGAATTAAGAGAGCTCTCACTACAAAGCCCCGGAGAGCACTGAGAAAAACAACTTCTTGTTCTTATTGCGATTTCTATCATCTTCTTCTCATCTCCGTGTGAGCTGTGACTCTGTGGTTGCCTTTTTGCTTGTCTTCTTGGTGTCTTGGTGTCTTTGTGGTGAGATTTTCTTGATTTCGTCCGGCGAGACGTGGTGTCGCTGAGAGATTATTGAGGACAAGGGCCGCACATGAACAAATTCGTTCGAGAACTGCTGCCGTTCGGGAGCCTCATACTGGTTATCGGCATCCTCTCGCTCTGGCAGCCCGACAGCTTTCTGACGCTCGACAACTTCCTCAATGTGCTGCGCCGTTCGTCGGTCTACGGCATTATCGCGGTCGGCATGACGTTTGTCATCATCTCGGGCGGCATCGATCTCTCCGTGGGCTCCCTCCTTGCGCTGTGCGGCATGTGCGCAGCCGGAACAATGGTCGCGCTCGGCAACGGAGAACCGCCCTTCGGCATGATCGTCCTGGGAACGGCGGTGGGGCTGTTGACCGGCGCGGTCGGCGGTGTCGTCTCGGGAACGTTGATCGCCAAACTGAAGCTCCAACCGTTCATCGCCACCTTGGGCACGATGAGCCTCTACCGAGGAATTGCACTGGTCATGTACGACGGCCGGCCGATCAACGTGTCGTCGTATCGGTACCTGGGCGAAGGAACTCTGCTTGGGATACCGATTTCGGTGGTCCTGTTCCTGCTCGTCATGGCGTTCGCGGGAGCGGTCCTTCATTTCACGCGGTTCGGCCGTCACACCTATGCTATCGGTTCCAACTTGGAAGCCGCGCATCATGCCGGCGTGCGAGTCGACCGAACCCTCATCGGCATCTACACTCTCGGCGGACTGCTCACCGGCCTCGGTGCGATGATCGCCATGAGCCGAACCGTGTCGGCGCAACCCACCGCGGGCGTGGGCGCGGAACTGGATGTCATCGCCGCAGTGGTCATCGGCGGTGCAAGTCTCTCCGGAGGCCGAGGAACCGTCACGGGAACCATCGTCGGCACCTTGCTCATCAGCTTCTTGCGCAACGGATGTACGCTCGTGGGCATCTCCACGAACGCTCAATTGATCGTGATCGGCGTGGTGATCGTCCTCGCGGTGGCCGTGGACCAGTTCACGCGCCGCAAAGCCGGAGACGCGCGTGTGGTCTAGAACTATGATTAATGTGATGGTCTGAAGACTATGCCGGCTGATGCCGATGGAAAACCACAGTCATCCGATCGGAATCATGCAGTCGGGAAATCAAGCGAATCAGGGTCCAGGATAAAAGGCAGGGACACAACACCATTTTTCGCCGTGACAGCGCTCGTGCATTCGCTGGTCGGCCTGCCCTTGTCACCTGGCGAGCTTCTCCATCAGAACCTCTCCCTCGGTGCGCGGGAATCCCATGGATTACTTGTCGAGCCCGTAAGGTGCCGGCAGGATGCGTATAGTGCACGAACGTATCCGAAGGAGTGACATATGGAAACCATGACCGTCTACCGTCTCTCCCGAATTTCACGTAATCATCCCCAAGGAAGCCAGAGAGATCCTGGGTCTTCAAGTTGGGCACAAGGTTCAGGTTATGGTCTATGAAGACCGAATTGAACTGATACCCGTCAAACCTATTCGGCAGACACGAGGCTTCTTGAAGGGCATAGACACGGATGTCGAGCGTGAAGTGGATCGGCTATGAACGTTGTTGACTCATCCGGATGGCTGGAATATTTCGCTGGTTCCGAGGAGACTTGGGTGATCATTCTTGGATCTCACATTCTATCGTCTCAGCACTGAAGTCCTGTTCATGGGGCCACATCATGCCTCCGAATGCAGGTCTGACAGAGCCGAAGTAGGCCCTGTCTTTGAGTTCGGCAAAGACACCCTTATCAATATACGGTGAGACATCAAAGACGCCCTTTCTCCCATTCGACAGTTCGACTTTGAGTTTGTAATCGTCCATCGCAACAACGGATATGACCTTAATCATGCTTTACCTCACCTGAGCGGTTCTATCTTGAAAGGCTGCTGGCCGCCAACCGCGAGTCTCCAGTTGGCCAACAAGTCTTCCCTATGGATTTCGATACATGCTTGTACCAATCTCATCTTTGACCTCGGCAGGCTACCCTCCAGGATTTCCCCATCATCGATTCCAATGATCGCTTCCTGTTCGGCGTACTGGGCGTGAATGTGGGGAAGATTGTGCTTCCTGTTATCGAAATAAAACATTAAGATCACGATACCATAGACCATGGAGATTACCGTCATGATCCCTCCACCGCTTGCATTTACCCAACGATACCGCCATGCAGCGGTGTAGTTCCAGTGTAAGCCAAGACTAAGATTGATGCAACGGCGAGTTGGACGGCCAAGAAAAAGGTGGTGTCGCCACAGACGCGTAAAATGATACTATGATTCCTCGAAATTCGGTGTGTGAAGGAGGAGAAATGCCCGGAACCAAGATCGGAATCTTCCGGCCCGGCGATTACCGCTCCCTGCCCAATGACCTGGCTCGCCCGAACGCGGAGGAGGCCACGGTTCAACTGGAGCGTGCTTTGAAGAAGCTGGGCCGCACCAGCTATCGCATCGAGGGTTTTCTCACACGACCGCACGAGGCCATCGAGAAGCTCGGCCCGGTGGATGACCCGCTCATCGGTATTTTCGTGCACTGGTGCTACGGGCCGCACACCACCGACGGCGTGGTCGGCAAGGACAGCCCGTTGCTGCTGGCGAGTAATTTCTCAGGGCAGTGGCCGGGGCTCGTCGGGCTGCTCAACACCGGAGCCTGCCTGGAGAGTCTGGGCCGCAAATTCTCCCGTGTGTGGACCGACGCCCAAGACTGGACGTCCGACGAAGAGTTCATGGCTCGTTTGGCTGAGTGGTGCGACACCGGTCGTATCGGCTACTCTACCCGCGAGATCGGCTATTCGGTCCCCGTGGCCGGGGAGGCGCATGCCCGCGCGCGCCGTGTCGCCGAGGAGATCCGTAAGAGAAGGATTCTGGCCTTGATGCTCGGGGACACGTCCATGGGGATGATCAACGGGTATTTTGGCCCGCGGCGTCTGGCTCCCATCGGATTCTCGGAACACAAAGTCGACCAGGCCTGGATCATCGACCGTGGGCGTTCCGTCTCCGATGACCGACTCAACCGCGCGATGGCCTTTGTGAAGCAAAGCGGAGTGACCTTTCACTGGGGTGAAGAAGGGGCAGACGACTTCGATGAAAACGCGACGCGGGAACAGCTGCGGGACTACCTGACCGTGCTCGACCTGGTGAGCGAATTCAAAGCCGACTGCGTGGGCTGGCAGTATCAGCTGGGTCTGGTGCCGCTGCGGCCGCCGTCGGATTTCGCGGAAGGGCTGCTCAATTCCGTGTGCCGGCCGGAGAGCAACGGGGACGTGATCATCTGCTCCACGGAGGGCGATCAGGGCAACCTCGTCCCCATGGAACTGATGAAGCGGCTGCTCAAGGTCAAGGGGCTGCATCAGGCCGTGATGTTCCACGATGTGCGGTGGGGCGCGGAATATCAGGGACGATTCCTGTGGGTACTGCTCAATTCAGGCTCGTGCGGAGGGTACGCCATGAGCGGCGATCCCGACACTCTCAGGGGCGTGCACTCGTACCGGCAACCCGCGGAATACTTCCCGCTCCCGGGCGGTACGTTCGCCGGTGAAGCGCTGCCCGGCGATATCACGTGGGCCAGGGCGTATCTCAAGGAGGACGAGCTGTGGATGGACGTAGGCCGGGGAGAAGTCGTCAAGTTGCCCGAGCAGATCCGCGAGCAGTGGTGGCAAGGAACCACGCGTGAGTGGCCGTTCATGGCAGCCGACCTGGGCGTCTCGCAGGAAACCCTGATGGCGCACTACTTGAGCAATCACATCGCCGTGGCCTACGGCGATATCCTTGGCGAAATGGCCGCGCTCTCGCAAATGCTCGGCTTCAGAGTTCGCTTTCTGGGAAGGAGCGCTTGATATGACGCGGGACCGCGGCTGCTACATCGGCATTGACGTGGGGACGGGGAGTGCGCGGGCGGGGGTGT
>JAVHLK010000162.1 GCA_031082285.1 Desulfomonilaceae bacterium | reverse complement strand
AGGACACGGTATAGAAGTGCTTGGGGCCCAACAGGGTTTTCAGGCAACCGTGAGCTCTTTTTCTCCATTCCACATACGCGGTCTCGTTGAATTCACCAGTCAGCACGTCCCATCCCGCGTCGATAAGCTCGTCAATCAATTCCAGCGGAACATGGCCGGTACATGATACTTTCGAACCCATTTGGCTCAACTCCTCAATGCAGAAATTAGAAACCAGCACAGATATCAAGAGCCTCGCATCTAATCCCCCATCAAAGCGGCACAGCCGGTCGGCGCTACCGGGAGCCAAGGAGATCCTCATGGACCCATTCCCGGATTACCAACATATGGGAAGAATTGCTGAAGGCTCTTGACCGATCCAGGATTTGCGTTCCTCCTCCACACGTGCGTCCCACGGCCTTGAGAATGACGTGGGTCGGCTCCCGTCGCTTTGACTCGACGGGACTCTCCAAGGTCCGGTGATCAATCTCCACTTATCCGCGAACCTCAGTCCGAATATGGAGCAATAAGGATTTCCCCAAGGCGATTTCTTTAGGGAGAGAGATCTCTTGACCTCCCTCCCGAGCTCCCCATCAATTACTCTGGAGAGCACTCAATTAACTCCATTCAGTGGCGCTTCAAGCGTGCTCAACGACTTAGCAACTTCCGTGCCAGATCCGCGGCGCGAAACCCTGGCTGAAACACGTGGCATTTCAATAAGTTAAGAAATGTGGGAAAACAAAGATACCAAGGAGTGCACGGATTCGGAGTCGTACAATTGCACCAATAAGACACGAGGGCGTAACAACCCGTGATGAGAATCAATTACGTATGTCGAAGGTGTCCCGGAATCGCGCACCTGCTCGTCGAGAGTCGTGTCCTCGCCAATTGCCCCGTGATGCTCCGATTACACTGAGTATCCGGAGGTCATGAACATGGTTGAGTATCGGAATCAAAGGGACGATTCCGGCGTGGAAACCGCACCCGATCGCAGCATCGGCCGTCAGCTTGCCGGGCCGTGAAGACCTCGATCCCCCGTGGCCGGGGGATTCCCCCGCTTCGAGTTCGGGCTCAACACATCCTACAGGTTTACGTAACCATATTGATGAAATCCGCTTTACAGATACCTTCCACGGCTTCGGGATCCGCAGACAGGACCTCGAACCCCGTACGAGGATCAACGCGACGCTTCAAACCGCTGCCTCTTATCTCGAGCAGTACGACTTCGGCAATCTTCCACACCTCGACTCCCTTTCGCACGCAACCGGTCAAGGCGTGATTCTCCCTCCCCAAAGCTGCGTGCATGTGCAGCGTAGGGACTCCCCGTTTCCCGGGGAAGATCGTGCCGAATGCCACGGCTTCATGCACGTGGGTCAAGACTTCCACCATCGGCACGACGGGTTCCGCGTCTCGATCTTCAGGCCCAACGACGAGACGACCGCCTCCGACTCCGCCGAGCAGAGCGCAGAAGCCTTCCTCTACTGCGTGCTCCGAAGCGAATCGTTCGATACAATCCGGTATGACGTCACCATCCTCGAGCCTCAAGACGAAGACTCTGCCGAGTCGGCCTTCGGACGATTTCATTTGGTACTCCACAGTCAGTTCGAAATAAAGGTCCGCGGCACGCGGGGCATGTGACTCGCACACGAAGTTACTTCGTCGCGTCGCTCCAAGAAATAAAAGAGCCCACACGGCCTCATTGCGAGCGCAGCGAAGCAGGCCGAAGCGGCCGAAATTCGCGGAGAACGCAAGAATCCGCGTGCTCAGACGGAACACCCTCTCGGCACTGCGATCATGGTTCGATCTTCGTACCAAGCACTTCCAGAAACTTGGCCAACCACTCCGGATGCCCCGGCCATGCTTGTGCGGTAACCAACTTACCGCTCACGTGAGCTTTTGCTATGCCCACGTCGACCCATTCCCCGCCGGCTGCATTGACGTCAGGACCGCACGCGGGATACGCGGTACATGCCTTGCCTTGCACGACGCCTGCCGCGACGAGCACCTGGGTCCCATGGCAGATGGCGGCGATGGGTTTGTCGGCCTGAGCAAAGTGTTTCACTGCATTGATCACGGCCGGATTCAGACGTATGTACTCGGGAGCCCGCCCCCCGGGAATCACCAATGCGTCGTAGTTCTCGGGCTTGATGTCCGCAAAGGTCGCGTTGAGCGTAAAGTTGTGTCCTCGCTTTTCCGTGTAGGTCTGGTCGCCTTCAAAATCGTGTATTGCGGTCCGGACGATCTCACCCGCGCTCTTATCGGGGCAGACCGCATCCACCGTGTGGCCGACCATCTGCAACGCTTGAAAAGGGACCATCACTTCGTAGTCCTCCACGAAGTCGCCGACGAGCATCAGGATCTTCTTGACCCCCATAACTTTCTCCTTTCGCAGCCCAGTGTTCATTGCCCGGGATTGGGACAATGGATTCGGCAGTATGTAGATGCTTTACAATGGTTGTCGGAGCAATTTGGTCGGCCGGCGGCCTAGCTGACGGGCACGAGTCCCGCGACCATGTCTCACACCGTCTGAAAGTCAATCCGCGCTTCATCCACGTACGCCTTGAAAGCCTCGTAACTTTCCGGAGTGCCGATATCGAAGAATGCCCCGTCCTGGGGCAGTCCGGCCATGCGACCTGAACCGACAAACTTGGGAAAGATTTCGGTCTCCATGGAAAAAGTCCGACCCGAAGGAAGTCCTTGAATCGTCTCATACGACAGGAGCGACAACCCCGCGTTGACCCAACCAGGTCCAACCGCACCCGGATCCTTTTCCCGGAAGCCCGTAATCATTCCGTTCTCGTTCAGGATCACCGAACCATACCGGCTCACGTCACTCACGTACCTGAGCGACAGGGTTACCCCCGCGTTCTTGTCCTGGTGAAAGCGATACAGGGACTTCACGTCCGCGGCGAAGAACGTGTCGCCGTTGACCAGGAGCGTCGGGTCGGTGGCGAATTCCTGGGCGTTCTTAACCGCTCCTCCGGTTCCCAGCGGCGATTCCTCGCGACGACACCGTACGTCCACGCCTTCCCTGAACGACCGTTGAAAGTACTCCTCTATCATCTCACCCATGTGCCCGGTAAGCAACACAAAACGACGGACCCCCTCGCGTGCGAGGTACCCAATAAGAATCTCGAGAAAGGGTACGCGGCCTATCATCGCCATGGGTTTCGGCCTGTCGGAAACCACCGATCGGAGTCTGGTGCCCAGACCACCGGCTAGTACCATTGCCGTAAACGGTAAGATCGCTTCACTCATTATCGGGGTTCCCACCGGATCTCATTTTCGCGGAGTCCGCCTTGGTCCGGCACACGCACGCGGGATTCGGTTCCACGGGAACCACCCGAAAACGGGTCCGCCACAGATCCAGGGTCAGCAGCCCTCGAATCAAATCCTCTTGACGACCCAAGAGCAGCTTCAA
Source organism: Desulfomonilaceae bacterium (assembly GCA_031082285.1). Classification (GTDB taxonomy): domain Bacteria; phylum Desulfobacterota; class Desulfomonilia; order Desulfomonilales; family Desulfomonilaceae; genus JAVHLK01. Next base: position 4,703 of record JAVHLK010000162.1, on the reverse strand, counting down.
TGTTTCGGCCACTTGAATAGAAGCCACGGCCGTTGCGGTTGCCGACAACACTCCTACGGTTGCGGCTCGCGGGTGGTCCGATACCTCGTGGGGATTCGGCCACAAGCACCGCAGGCACGGAGTTCCGCCCGGGATTACGGTCATCACGTTTCCCATGGTCTCGATCGCTCCGCCAAACACGTATGGTATTCTTCGTGCCAGGACGGCATCGTTCATATGGTAACGGGCGGAGATGTTGTCCAGCGCATCGACCACCACGTCGACATCTCTCACCAGGTGGTCGATATTGTCAGGCCCAATGCGCACGTCAACAGCCTCGATCTCCACGTTGGATGCCGCGGCCTTCAACCGCTTCTCGGCAACACGAGCCTTGGAAAGGCCGCTCATGGTGTCGGCCTCATCGTACAGGATCTGTCTGTGTATGTTGTGCAATTCCGGCGCGTCCAGATCCGCTATGCGCAAGAACCCCACGCCTGCCCGAGCCAGTAATATGGAGATAAGCGAGCCCAGGGCGCCCAGGCCTGCGACAAACACTCTGGACTTCTCCACCTTGTCCTGCCCTTCCTCCCCGAATACCCTGAGAAGAGTGTGTCGGCTGTATCGGGGAATCGGTTCTTCCATGGACATTCTTTCCTCGTATGTGGACATCCGAGCGATGGAGGCGAAGACCATCTCGTTGGCGGGCACAGCCCGCCCTACCCTCTGTCTCACCGCCGCCGGCATGTGTTGGGGCGGATCTGCGTGTCCGCCCATGGTACTGTAGTTCCTCCGAGAAAGGGCGCACACACAGGTGAGCCCCTACAGCTTGATTGTCGGGGTCTCTGCCGACAAGATCTCATAGCTGGTGGTTCCTCCGCAGAATCTCTCGATCAGCTCAATGACTTGCCGGCAGGCCTCCTCCACCTCGGTCGCGGGGACCGGTGGAAGGCCGTCCACATTGACCTCGACATCCACCGTGGTCGGCAACACCAGGGTGTGATTCGCCTGGCGCCAGGTCCAGCGTCTGGTGAGAACCGTGTTGCCTTCTACCAGGATGATCTCGCCCTGCACCGGGTTCTCGACGAGATCGGATCCGAACGCAGTGAACTCTTCCTCGCCGGTCGCCGGCCGCAGGGCCACATCCTGTTCCATCACATCGACGGCATGTCCCCCGGCGGGAACGAGGAATCTCAAGGAAACGATGTTTCCGATATCCACAAGCATGTTGATTGACGGAATTTCTTGGTCCTTCAGGACCCGACGCGCCATTGCTTCCATGGAGGGACGGAATTTCGTGGGCTTGACGCCGAACGCACGATACGCGTCTCGCCACGATACCATTCGAGGATGTTCGGCAAGATCGTCCGTCTTCAGCCGGCCTCGAAGCTCGGCTTCCGATTCGCGCATGAGTGAGATGACCTCCTCCGACGAAGGTCCGTTCGTCACTCCGTACGCCCGCACGACTCCACGAACGTAGCCTGGGAAACGAGTGAACACCTCGCCGGCGATCGTATAGTTGAGTCCCTTGCTTTTCACTTCTCCTCCTTCCCTCTCAATGGATTCGTCAATGGAACACATCGCTTTTGAAGCATACCATACCACTTGTCCCATGGTACCGTCGAATCGTAATCGTTTATGGGAAGGAGCCGCCCTATCTCCTCAGAGCTCTGTGGCATGAATACGGCACCGAATTCCCGCAATCATCGCTGCTTTGGTAGCGCCGGCCTCCGTGCCGGTATTCTTCAAACCCCAACTATCGCCCGGCATCCCGCGCGGAACGCGGACGGGACCCTGCCGAGCGCTCGAAGAAATTCGTAACCGTATTCAGGAAATCCTTGACCTAGCCATGCTTGACAGGTCGGTCTCGGCAAAGTAGTTCTGTATAACAATTTCGGTTCGCCGGAGAGAATAGTCGAAAAGCTCCCCGCCTGAATTGGTTTCCCAACGGTGCGTTGGGAAAGATGGGCACATTCATGATCACAGCGATGCCGGAGGCCGTTCATCTGTGAGGAGGGCACATGATCAGACGAGTTACATATTTTGAAAAGCCTGGAAAGGAGAATACGTCGATCTGTATTCGGATCGTATCGGAACTTGTCGACGAAGGGTATCGGCACGTGGTGGTCGCCACTACAGGGGGCGAGACCGCGATCCTTTTCGGTAAGGCGTTGCGAGAGAAGACGGTGAACCTGGTTGCCGTGACTCACAATGTGGGATTCGGCAAGCCCAATGAAGACGATTGCAGCCCCGAAGCACGTCGGGAACTGGAAACTCTGGGCGTCAAGGTGTTTACGGGTACGATCCTCACAAGAAGCATCGAAACCGCGTTCATGAAGAAGCACCAGGGTCTGTACCCCACCTACATAGTGGCCGAAACCCTACGGCTCTTCGGCCAGGGGACCAAGGTAGCGGTAGAGATCGCCATGGAGGCGTGCGACGCAGGCTTGGTTCCCGAGGGAGAAGACGTGGTATCGGTCGCGGGAACCGGGCGCGGGGCCGACACCGTGGCCGTCATCCGTGCACACCCATCCAATCGCTTTCTCGATGTGCGGGTGAAACAGATACTCGCAAAACCACTCTAGTGTTACGATCTCGAAATAAGAGTACCATTCTTAGGACGCTAACTGGTTTTCAGGACAGGACTCCAGCATCTGTGATTAGAACTCTTACTTACAGGACGTAACACTAGGAGTACCGGCGTCTCTGCCGTTCACCTCAAAACGGTGATTTGCGGAGTATACTCTGATCTCTTGCCGGTCCCACTGAAACGAGAGTGACCGGCACTCCGGTAAGGTGCTCGATGGTTTCAACATAGTCTCGAGCATTCTTCGGCAAGTCATCAAAAGACCGACAATCGCTCAAATGCTCTTCCCACCCTTTGACTTCACGGTACCTGGGTTTCACTCTTTCAAGGTCGCCGATATCGGCGGGCACCCTGTCCAAGGGTTGTCCATCCAACTCGTACGCGGTACAGATCTTCAGGGGCGATATGCCGGTCAGTACGTCCAGTTTGGTGACCGCAATCCCGCTGACGCCGTTGAGCCGAACGCTGTGGTTCAAAATGACCAGGTCGAGCCACCCGCATCGTCTCGGTCTTCCCGTGGTGGCGCCGTACTCCGCGCCCCGCGCCCGGATGCTCTCGCCCAGTTCATTGTCCAGTTCGGTCGGAAAGCCGCCTTGACCCACTCGTGTCGAATAGGCCTTGACCACCCCAAGGATCTGATCCAGACGATCGGGACTCACGCCCGAGCCGCAGCATACGTTTCCTGCAACGACGTTTGATGACGTAACAAACGGATAAGTCCCGTGATCGATGTCGAGGAGCGTGCCCTGGGCCCCTTCGAAGAGAACCCGGCTACCGCCCGAGATTCGCTGGTGAAGTACGTGGGTCGTGTCGGTGATGTGGGCCTGCAGTTGCCGACCGTAATCCAAGTACTGTTCCAACACCTGCTCCGGATCCAGCCTCGGTTTCTTGAAGCGGTGTTCGATAAGGAAGTTCTTCTCGTCAATCGCGGCATTAATCCGTTCCTTGAGCCGTTCCGGTCGAATAAGATCTCCCATTCGGATGCCCATCCTGGATGCCTTGTCCTCGTACGCAGGCCCTATGCCGCGGCCCGTGGTTCCAATCTTCGCGTTGCCGAGGAGTTCCTCACGACCGTGATCGATCACTTTGTGGTACGGCATGATCACTTGGGCACGTTCAGAGATCAACAGCTGCTCGTCGCTCTGAAAGTACCCTTTGGCACGTAGCGCACTCTTTTCCTCGAGAAGCACCCCGGGATCGACGACGAGGCCGTTTGCGATGATGTTGAGAGTATTCGGGTAGAGTATTCCCGAAGGAATGAGATGGACAATTATCTCTTCGCCGGCGACTTTCAACGTGTGACCGGCGTTGTTGCCTCCCTGGAATCTGACCACCACGTCCGCCCTTCCGGTCAGCAGATCTACAATCTTTCCCTTTCCTTCATCCCCCCACTGGGTTCCCACTATAACGAGAGTGCTCAAAATTGCGTACCTTCCTCATTGTTGATTCAGCTCCAACCCGTCCAGAGGTGAGCTATCCTACCGTTCGTCCGTGAGTTGCGGGCAATTCCGGTATCTTATCGATCCAATATGACTTGAGTAACGTCAAGGATACCGGGGATACCCCGAATGGTTTCAAGCGTAGCGTCATCCACCATGGAGTCCAGATTCAGAATGGACAGAGCGCTCCCGCCGGCCTTGTCCCGCGAGAGGTTCATCTGGGCAATGTTGATGCCGCTTCCGGCCAATGCACCGGCCACGCCCGCGATCATTCCGGGTATATCCCTGTTGGTCACGATCAACATCGAACCTTCCGGTACCGCCTCGGTCAAGAACTCGTCGATACCGATTATCCTCGGCTCGAAGCCGATCCGTCGAATCAAGGCACCCTGGACGCTGCGCATGCCGGCGTCGCTGAATGTCGCACGGATGGAAACCGACGATCCGTATTCGGACCCTTCCGTCTTCGTAGTTGCCAGAACCCGAATGCCTCTGTCATGGGCAATCATTGACGCGTTCACCTGGTTGACGTCCCCGCCTTCGAAGGTTTTTAGCAGGCCGACCAATGCGGCGTTGGTAATCGGCTCGAGATCCCACGACGCGATTTCGCCTTCGTATTCGATTTCAATCTCCCGCACGCCGCCGGATGCGAGGCCGCCGACGAACTGAGCCAGTCGCCCTGCCAGATCCAGATAGGGACC
>JAVHLK010000161.1 GCA_031082285.1 Desulfomonilaceae bacterium | reverse complement strand
GGTCGCTATTCTCTTCGGTAGCGCCGGCCTCCGTGCCGGTAACTCTTGGTTCGTGGACAACGCCCGGCAGAGACGCCGGGACGCTACCAATCCACGTTGGGTCGCTATTCTCTTCGGTAGCGCCGGCCTCCGTGCCGGTAACTCTTGGTTCGTGAACGACGCCCGGCAGAGACGCAGAAGATGAAGGACAGGGAGGCCTGCTTTCAATGGGATCAAGAACGCTCGTTCCACCTCGTCGTCTTCCCACGTATGCCTACGACTCCGAGATACCGGCCATCTCTTCCACGATCTTCTTGCACTCGTTCATGACCTTCCCGGCTTCCATCCATATGGTCATCCGCTCGGCTATGGGGGAGCCTTCGCCGTGGAGACAGATGGTCTCCAGGTCGGCACTGGTCATTCGTCTGATGAGATCGAACATCCTCAATCTCTGCTCGGTGGATACGCCCTTCTTGGCGCTCAGATACTTGTCGATGAACCCGCGTGTCTCCGGATTCACATAGTCCTTGTACGTGGGTGCGGTCACCAGCAGGCCGCCTGCAAGGTCCTCGATCACCTTGACCACGTCGTGGTAATTGTGAGCGAAATGGTACTTCGCGATATTGGTGGTCACCGGATTGGGAACCGCCATGTCTCCATGCATCACGAAGTCATAGCACGCTGCCTTGGAAAGGGCCTTGAGCGTTTCCAGGTAAATCACCAGGTCCGTCAGCTTCTCACGAACGTGCGGCGCATTGGTGATGCCGTTGTAGTCTGCAATTGCCTTGCCGAGGCCAAGCAGATGCTCCGACATGGGCACCCGATATGCACAGCCGGTGCGCCGGTGCAAAAGGGCGAAGTTGTAGACCATCGTGGCCGCGAATTTCCACTCTCCGCAGAGGAAGACCCGGTCCCACGGGATGAACACATCGTCGAAAACGATCAGAGAGTCGGTGTGCATCCTCATGGGTCTCTCGTTGGGAAACTCGATGGAGCTGAGCGAAGAGCGAAACGGCCGCACGATCTGGGTGATCCCCTTGGTGTTGGGCGGGATGGCGAACGCAACTGCATAGTCCGCGTCGGCCTCCACCATCTGCCGGCAGGGGACCGCAATGATCTCCTGGCAGTACGCCGCGCCCGTAATGTGGACTTTGGCTCCTCGAACCACGATCCCTTGGCTGTTCTTGTCTACCACCCGCACGTAGTAGTCCGGGTGGATCTGTCCCGGGTCGGAAGGACGGAGCATCCGGTCGCCCTTGACGCAGGTCACGGCCGCGCATGCCGCGATGTCGTCCTTTTTCATGTACTTTCTGAAGTTCTCCGCCCGGTCGATGTAATCCTGGTTTCCCATCATGTGAGCGGTAATGGTGATCGCGTTCAAGGCGTCCGAGCCGATGTCGTGAGCCAGGGGGATGTACCCGTCGGCTATGGCCGTGGAGGTCACGATGAGTTCGTGAGCCTTGAGCAGGTCTTCCGCGGTTTTCGGTTTGTGATAGTACCTGCTGACCAGTTCGCCCAGTTCGGGGTCTTCGACCAGTGCGAGATCCTTGTACTTGGGGTCGTGGGCCATCTCGTAGTCCACCGCCATGGTATCCACGCAGGCCTTGAGATTCGGATCAACCGCTACGTTCTTGATCTTCTCGCCTTTGTAGTAGACAACTCTGCCGTCGTCCAATTTCGCCCTATATTCATCCGCGGTCATCAGGGCCATTGAAATGCCTCCTTCATCAAGCATCCTTGTCCGGATTCAGTTAACTTTTCTTCGTCTCGTAGACTGCCGGCACTGAGGCCGGCGCTACCAACACGGTAGGGTCCCGGCGTCCAGGCCGGAACGGCGAAAGAAGTCCCGCGGGAAGCGGGGCTCTGCCGGAGTTTACGTGGGTTACCAGTTTTTCTGATCCGCGGGGATTCCACAGTGGTAGAAGGGGTAGACTTCGTGCTCCAGATCCGTGCCCATGATCGTGTCCACGCACATCAGGGCGCACAGGGAAGCGCCGTCCACGCCGCCGCCCCACAGCCGTTCGCCGTACTGATCGCCCACGAAGTAGAGATTTTCCACATACGGGCTCTTCAAGGGCGGCCTCTTCTCCCCAACCGGTCTCCAGTTGCCGTACGCTTCGTCGGAAGGCGTCCATATGACGAACTCGACGTTTTCCTTGTATCCTTTGAACGTCCTCTTGAACCACTCCATGCAGTAGTTGATGACCCGCATGACCTTCTTGGGGTTGCGCATCTCTTTGTCGGTGAGAGCGGTTGAGAATATGAAGTCCCGTTTTCCTTCCGGAGCTCGTTTGGCACAGGAGGCCATATTCCACATGACCATGTCCACCGCGCCGATGTAGCCTTCATGCTTGATGATGCCCGGCATCCAAATGAAGCTTCTCTCGTCCACGCCGAATTCTTCCCAGACGTTGTTCTTGAGGCCGATGAACGCGGATAAGAGTCCGGGAGACCAGTATTTCTGTTGGATCAGGTCGACCCATTCCGCAGGAAAGTGCCTCGGGTGCAGCACATTGAAAATATGTTTGACGGGGATATTGCAAATGATGGTGTCTGCTTCCAGGGCTTCGAATTCCCCCTCTTGGTTGCGTATGAGCACTCCGCGGGCGATTCCGTCCTCGATGATGACCTCTTCCACCGGGGTCTTTCTCAGGACTTCTCCACCGACTTCCTTGAGCGCCTTTTCCATCTCCAGGGGAATGGCCATGCAGCCCGGTTCGGCCACGGTGGCCACCGACCCGCTGTGCAGGTTCATCCGTATATCACGAGCCATGGCCATGTATCCCAAGAAGTCGCCTGCAGGAGCCATCTTGGGTTCGGCCATTGCGTTCTGGCACGCCATCACGACCTTGATGTAGTCGTACGCCTCCTCGTTCTTCGTCAGGCCCCTTTCCTCCAACCAGGTCTGGACATCCATCTCCATGGCCGCGGCACACTCTTCCATGCTGAGACTTCCCATTTGCCTCAATGCGGAAAGCGTCGCGTTGTACCCCTCTTCGGATTGCCATGCATACGGTTTGCGGGGTTCAACCTGATAAATCTTGTTGGCGGCGGGTTCCACGAATCCCAAACCCTTGTTGACCGGCATGTCGACGGGTTTGCCCAAGTAGTCCAAGAGCAGGCGGCACCTGGATTTGTTCCCCCAGAACAGACCGTGGCCGCCGTTCTCGAAAGTGTAACCGTCGAGTCTCCCTTCCTTCATGATGGTCTTGAGGTCGGGCTCGCAGTAAGACACCCAGCATCTCGAATCCGTCAGAGATTTTCTCAGTCCCACATCGTCCAGTTCCAACCCGTCTATGGTGACCTTGTCACCTTTGCCGGTATAAGATGCCACTCTCCCGCCAATGTGAGGGGCCTTCTCCAGGACGAGGACCTTTTTTCCGAAATTCTTGGCCAGCACAGCCGCAGCGCCCAACCCGCCTATGCCGCTCCCGATTACTATCACGTCATATTCTTTTTCGGCCATGTAGAGTTGTTCCTCCTACGTTTCTTGAATGGTGTGCGATGAGCGATTCCGGAGTATCCGTGTGCTTACCGCCCGAATTCCGCATCTCCGTCCGGCCTTCCGGCCCTTTGCGGCTCGGCTTGGTGAACAACGCCCGGCATCCCGCGCGGAACGCGGGACGGGACGCTACCGAGCGTTTACGGATATACGCGACCGTATTCACGCCTTAGAGCACTTAGTACGGAACCGGCTTTGCCGATTCACCTTCCCTTCACCTGTCGGGAAATGGTGCAAGAAGGGTGCCGAGCGTGCCCGCTGAAAAAAGACAAAACAAACCCGGCCGGTTGCGTGCGCGTGCACAATTTTCGGCCGTTTGTTCCGTACAACATTTCGCTTCTTGTGATCCATATATTGTCCCGCTGAGTTGACAACGAACCGTTTTCTCTCTAGGCTGACAGCGTGATGTTGACCTTTCCACACATTCAGTGACAAACCGGCGCGGGATTCGACGCGCGCAGCCGCGATCTCCCGACGAGGACGGACCTTGAACGGCGCTCCCACGTTGGGTCGGGTCAACGCGTGACGAACCCCTTGCGTCTTTCTCCGAGATCTCTTGAAGGGAGGCCCCTCACATGCCCGCCGGCCTTGCTCCTCACGGGGACTTCAGCGACTTTCATAGGACACTGGGAATTGCTTCCCTGTTCAGAGGCGACTTCTCAATCGATTGGCTCGTCGACCTGATGATCGGTAAGAAGGCATCTCACATCCTCGCCATACTTGAGCAAGGCGTTGACCAAGGCGTGCTCACCAGGAAAGCTCCAGGCTGTTACGGCTTCACCTCCCCGCGAACACGGACGGAGAGCATGAGCCACCTTTCATCCGATGAGCAGAAGCAACTCCACGCTCACATTTCGGACATCCTTATGCGGGAATTGCCGGACGATGCGGAGAAGGCGCACGCAATGGCTCATCATCTCATCCACGTGACGAACGACGCGGAGAGATGCCGATATCTGGCCAAGGCCGGCGACCTGCACCTCGAGGAGTTCCGAACAGAGGAAGCGCTCCATTGCTACCTTAAGGTTCTTGAAGACCTGGCTCTGAGCCCGGGCGAAGCCGAGGATCTCCTCTTCAGCGAGACCGCGATCAAGTATTCCAAGCTCTCCACTGCGAGGCATGATACCGCAAAGGTACTGGACATACTTCAGTCGGCCCTGGAACGGGCAGAAAAATGGAACATGGAAGGGGCCCGAGCGATCCTCAAGATGCACATGGCCAAGAACGAATGGCTCCGGTCCCGCTACACAAAAGCATTGGCTCACTTTGAAGAGGGATGGTCGCTTGCCAAGGAACTCAGCGATCCCAAGATCATGCGTTCGGCAACCAATTTCAGTACCTTCTTTCTTTTCTGGCAAGGCAGATTCCGTGAAGCCATCCAGACCTATGAGAAATCCGTGCCCAATATCGAGAAGTATCCACGGGGAGGATTTCCTCTCCTTGCCGTCATCACCGTCGGCTACTGCTACGCGCAAATCGGCCAGGTCACTCAGGGACTCGGGATGCTCGATTCCATACGGGCCCAGTGCGTCAAGGAAGGCAACCAGTATCTCGCGGCATATACCGCGGGGAACATCGGCAACATCCTGCTGGACATCGGCCGTGTCGACGATGCCGTTCCGTTCCTGGATGATGCCAAGCGCGAGGCTCTGGAAGCGCACAATGATTGGGTAGCGATCACGGTCAAGATCAGTCTCGCATACCTGAGCTACCTGAAGGGCCGAAGCAGGCAGGCACTGAAATATCTCAGTGAGTTCCTGCAGCAAACCAAGAAGGTTCAAGCCACGGTCTATCTCTATCCTTACCTCATGGAACTCGGCCTGGCCATGAGAGAGGGCAAGCTCCCGGAAATCAAGGGGCTCGACCTGGAAAAGGAGATACAGGAACAAATCAAACGCAAAAACATCTTTCTCAAGGGCGTTGCATTTCGTTGCAGGGCAAGGCTCTGGCAATTGGAAGGCCGCGAGGACGACAAGATCCTTCACTGCCTTGAAGCATCCGAGCGATGGCTCGAAGAGTCGGGCAGTCTTGTGGAAATTTCAAAGACGCGGCTCGCCAAAGCTATGCAGCACCTCGCCGCGGGACGTGAAGAAAAAGCCAAGGAACTGGTCCAGATCGTGCGTCAATCCGGAACCTCGTTCAGCGACGCCTTGCTGCCCGACGATCTCCTGAGCCTTGTCAAGGACCGACCGTTGGGAGAGAACCTGCTCAAGGAGATTCTCAGCCTGGGCCAACAAGTGGTAACCATACGGGATTACAAGGACCTTGTGCAACACATCATCTCCACGGTAAACCGGGTCACCGGAGCGGAACGAGGCGCGATCTTCTGGTACAGTGATGACGCGGAACCGCCGGAGCTGAAATTGCGCGCGTCAAAGAATCTCACCTCGGACCAGATCGAGCATCCCGGTTTTCGCTCGTCCATGGCAATGATCAGGCAGGTGGCGGCAGCCGGCAAGGGTCGGGTGCTGGGCGCCGGCACCGATGAGCAGTCGGGCGCACGCACCAATGAAATCGTTCGGTCGCGGATCTGCGTTCCGATGATACTCAGAGAGAAGACCGTCGGCGTGCTCTATCACGACAACCGGCTGCTGAGCAGCGCGTTCAGCGAGTCGGACCTGGAACTGCTTTCGTACTTTGCCGCGCTCGCCGCGTTTGCCATGGACAATGCGGTCGCGTACGAAGAGATCAATCGGCTGAACGACAAGTTGAGCGAGGAGAACCTTTACTACAAGGAAGAGCACCTCCAGACGCTGCATTTCGAGGATATCGTCGGGGAGAGCCTGGGCATCAAGCGTGTTCTCGCGCAGATCGACCAGGTCACGGGAACCGATGCAACCGTGATGATCGTCGGTGAAACCGGGGTAGGCAAAGAGCTGGTCGCACGGGCGATTCATCGCCACAGTCCGCGTCGAGACAAGCCGTTCATCCGAGTCCACTGCAGTGCGCTGCCGGAAACGCTCATCCCCAGCGAGTTGTTCGGCCACGAGAAAGGCGCGTTCACGGGCGCAAGCCGGCAGCGCATCGGACGGTTTGAACTCGCGGACGGCGGTACGCTGTTCCTGGACGAAATCGGAGATATCAGCCAGGACATCCAGGTGAAACTGTTGAGGGTTCTTCAGACCAAGGAGTTCGAGAGAGTTGGCGGAAGCGAGACCCTGAAGTCGGATTTTCGGCTCGTGGCGGCCACCAACCGAGATCTGGAGAAGATGATCAAGACCGGTCGATTTCGTGAGGACCTGTTCTATCGTCTGGCCGTGTTTCCCATACAGGTGCCGCCACTGCGGGAACGAGTCCAGGACATACCGTTGCTGGCCTACTACTTCCTGAGGATTTACTCCAAGAAGCTGGCAAAGGAGGTCACCAAGATTCCCGGTTCGGAGATGAGAAAACTCATACACTACCATTGGCCGGGCAACATACGGGAACTGGAAAACGTACTCGAACGCGGCATCATCCTCAGTTCCTCAAGCGTATTCAGGGTTCCGGAACTCGGCGGCGGCCACGGTGAAGTCCTGTCCGAAGAGGGCGGGGTGACGCTCAAGGAAAACGAACGCCGGCATATCCTCTGGGCGCTCGACAAGACCGGCTGGAAGGTGAGGGGAACGGGCGGGGCCGCTGAATTGCTCGATCTGCCCGCTTCGACCCTCGCGTTCCGCATGAGGAAGCTGGGAATAGAGCGACCCGGCAAATCGCCTCGGTAAGCAAAGGATTTCAAGGCGTCTGTTGCGTAACCCTGTAAACGCTTCGTAGAGTCCCGTCCCGCGTCCTGCGCGGGAGGCCGGGCGTTGTTCACGAACCAAGAGTTACCGGCACGGAGGCCGGCGCTACCGAAGAAAACAGCGACTCAACGTGGATGGTAGAGTCCCGGCGTCTCTGCCGGGCGTCGTTCACGAACCAAGAGTTACCGGCACGGAGGCCTGCGCATCGGCGATCGCTTTCTACTCTGCAGGTGCTGCAAGGGGCTTCCTCGCCGGAAGACGTCCCCTTTCCACACGCGACGCCGCGCGGTCTTCGTCGCCAAGATACGCGGTCAATGAAGAACCAAGCACCGGCCAACGACCCTTGAGTATGTTTTCCGGCTCGTTTCCCCGGAACATTGCATACCCGTACTTGCCGTAGTGGGGCAGCTTGCGACCCAGACCCGGAACGGACTTCACGTTGTCCACGGCCGCCCACGTGAGGGGATGGTCCGTATTCTTCGGATTGTCTGCGGTGAGTGCGACGGAGTGATCGGCACGCGGGATACTCGTGCCCCCTATGGTCACGCCGGTCGGTGTGATGCTCACCTCACTTGTTGACAGCGCAGCGGCCATCTCGTCAACAAAAAAGTTCTCCCATCCCAGAAGGATCACGGCACGATCCGATGGCAATTCCGTCAATTCGGAATCGAGCGTAACTTCGACCCCATTCGCACCGTGAGTGCTCCACATGTGCGCAAGCCGCCGGTATGCATCGAGCGGCTCGGCTTCCTCACGGGAGGGAAGAACGATCAACATCTTCTCCGAACCAAAGGTCTTGGACAACGCGATCGGCGTCTCGCCCTTTGAGAGCCTTCGGAACAGATCGAATTGCGGATCGACGTCCACACGTACCGGCTTGTACGGGACGTGCAGTTCCATTTC
>JAVHLK010000160.1 GCA_031082285.1 Desulfomonilaceae bacterium | reverse complement strand
GGAGGCGCTTCCGGCACCATAATAGGTATAGTGATCGTGCTTTTCGCGGTGGTCCTCCTGTTGACCGGCCGCCGTCTGCATAAGGCCAATGAAGACTCCCTGAGACTGAGGTCCGAGAAGGACGGACTCGTCGAGTCGCTTTGGTCTCAGAAGACTGTTGTGGAAGATCTCAATCGAAGTCTCCAGTCTGAAATTGCGGAACGCATCCGGTCCGAGGACTCGTTGCGTGAGAGTGAAACTCGTTACCGCACCCTGGTGGAGACGGCGCGGGACGTCATCTGGACGACCGACCCGGACCTCCGTTACACCTATGTCAGTCCCTCGGTGTCCGACATGCTCGGGTACACGGCCGAAGAGATCACGGCCATGAGCCTGCCGGATACGGTCGCTTCCGAAAGCCGTGAACGCTTGCTTCGATCCTTGAGAGAAGAAATGGACCGGGACGCCGGCACTCCCCGCCGGCGAACCAAAGCCGTGACGGAGGAGATCGAACAGTATCACAAGGACGGTTCGATCAGAATCGTTGAGATGACGGTATCCTTCCTGAGAGACGCAAGTGGTGAAGTGACAGGAATACTTGGAATATCCCGCGACATCAGTGAACGACGCAAAGCCGCGGCGCAGTTGGAAAGAGCACTTGCCACGGCGACCAAACTCCGCTCCCAGGCCGAGGCCGCGAACTTGGCTAAGAGCGAGTTCCTGGCCAACGTAAGTCACGAGCTCCGCACCCCCTTGAATGCAATAATCGGATTCTCGGAAATCCTGATCGACAAGGTCTTCGGCGAACTGAACGACAAACAACTCAGACACATCAACCATGTTCTCAACAGCGGTCATCACCTCCTTCAACTCATCAACGAGATCCTGGATCTTTCCAAAGTGGAGTCCGGCAAGATGGAGCTTCGGCCCGCGCGTACCGATGTGGTCCGCCTGTTGGAGAACGCGTTGTTGATGATCAGAGAAACCGCGCTGAAGAAACGTTTGACCACCAGTCTTGTCGTGGGAAATGAACTGGCCAAGACGTACGTGAATCTGGATCAGATTAAGTTCAAACAAATCATGTTCAACTTGCTGTCGAACGCGGCCAAGTTCACACCTGCCGGCGGCTCCATAGAAATTATTGCCGATCTGAAGGACAAGACTCTCCTGGTAAGTATCCGTGATACCGGGATCGGGATCCGACCTGCAGATCGCGAGATCATATTTCACACCTTTCGGCAAGTGGATTCGTCGTACGCGCGCCTCCAACCCGGTACCGGTCTCGGACTCACCTTGACGCGGCGTCTGGTCGAACTTCACGGGGGAACGATCCGGGTGGAGAGCGAGGGAGAAGGAAGAGGCAGCACGTTTGCGTTTTCGATTCCCGTTACGGTTGAGGAGATTGACGAACAGGGCATGGGGGCAGGGGGCGCGTCGGCCGACGCCGCTCCAACGAAATCGCAGGGCCTCGAAAGCCACTGTCACAAGATCCTCGTTGTGGAAGACGATCCGGCGACGAGCGAGATTATCGCCCACCATTTGTCGGAAGCGGGGTACGCGGTGGTCCGGGTATCCGACGGCAACCAGGCCATCAAAGCGGCCCGTCAAGGGGATTTCCTGGCCATAACCCTGGACGTGATCATGCCGCGGCGCGATGGAATCGACACGCTCATTGAACTCAAGCGATCTCCCGAGACAAAGGGCATCCCGGTCGTACTCGTCACCATCTATGATGACAGGAAACTTGCCCTGGCATTGGGAGCGGCCGAACTGATCGTCAAACCGGTCGACAAGGAGCAGTTACTTGCAATTCTGCGACGCCTGGAGGCTGAAAAGGCACGTAAGGGCATAACGATTATGGTTGTGGACGACGATCCGTCCGACGTGGAATACCTGTCCGGATTGTTGAGTTCCAAGGGCTATGGAGTCATACCGGCATTGGGAGGGAAACAAGTCCTGAAACTTGCCGAGACCCGCCGACCGGACGTCATTGTTCTGAATTTGCTCATGCCCGATCCAACCGGGTTTGAGGTTGCGGAGTTGTTGAGGGGGACTCCGGCAACGAGCCGGACTCCGATCATCGTGTACACGGCAATGGATCTCAGCGAGGAAGACGAGGCCCGCTTGCGAAACCAAGTTCAGGGCATCGCGTTGAAATCCGGCGCCGGGGAGGAACTGCTCAAACAGCTGGATGGGTTGAATGCCGCAGGGTGTTCGATGTAGAATGCCGGATAGCCGGCGCGGCGCACCGACATCGGCCGGCGACACGGGGCGTGTGCCGAATCCGCGAATGGAGCGACGTGTTGAGGGAGATATCCGTGACAAAAGTGCTCGTCATTGAGGACAACGAAACCAATATGGAGCTTGCAACAGCCCTTCTCTTCGCCTCAGGTTACACCGCGGTGCAAGCCCGGACGGCCGAAGAGGGGATCCGGCTGGCAAGGGAGGAGATGCCCTCACTGATACTCATGGATATCTCGTTGCCCGGGATGGACGGGTTGACGGCCGCGGCCGTACTCAAGGAAGACCCTCTCACCACGCACATACCGATTGTCGCCCTGACCGCACATGCCATGAAGGGAGACGAGAGAAAGGCTATGGAAGCCGGTTGCTGCGGGTACCTGACCAAGCCCATCGACACACGATCGTTTCCCGAGGCTCTTGCCGGGTTCATGAAGCATGCCCAGGAGTTATGATCCAGGGGTACGGGGGAGTTCCCCAAGAGACAAAGGCAACTCTTAGGAGAGCATCTATCGACCTTCACTTACGCAGCAGCACGACAACCGACCGGGGTTTGACACTGTACTTCATACTCCGCATGACCGGTTCGCACCCCTGCTCGACGATATCGTCCGGGCTTTCAAGACCGGTGTCCACCACTCGACTCCACTCGCCTATCGATCCGTCCTGTATCGTGAAGACGAGATCCTCCCAGTAGGCATTGATCATGACGTAGATATCATTGTCTTGGCGGGAACTCCCGTGCAGGCAGTACGCCAGACTTCTGGACTCGTGACTCAGATCGGGGGCCGATCCCACCCCGTACCAGGTGATGTCGTCTCTCCAGTACCGACTACGACCTATGGACGGATGATCCTTTCTGAACGCGATCATCAGTTTGAAGAACCGAAACATGTCCCCATTGCGTTCCAGCAGGTCCCAATCAAGCCATGTGGTCTCATTATCCTGATTAAAGGGATTGTTGTTCCCCCCTTGGGTATGCATGAACTCATCCCCTGCATGGATCATGGGAGTGCCGTTGGACAGCATGAGCAGACAGCACGCGTTCTTGATTTGGCGGCGCCGTAAGTTCAATACGTCGGCGGGCACGCCTTGGTCTCCCTCCCGGCCGCAATTCCACGAAAAATTGTCGTCAACGCCGTCGGTGTTGTCGAGCCCGTTGGCCTCATTGTGCTTGCTGTTGTACGACACCAGATCGTAGAGGGTGAACCCGTCGTGCGACGTCACGTAGTTGACGCTCTGGTACGCGTGGTACGACTCCTCCATGGAATCGGGGAACAAATCGTCGCTTCCGTAGATGCGTCGCATGATGTCGGGAACCAGGCCCGGATCGCCTTTGAGAAAACGCCTCACCTGATCGCGGTACTGGCCGTTCCACTGGAGCCACGTGGTGGCTGGGAAACATCTCCCCAATTGGTAGCTGGAAACGTCCCACGCCTCGGCAATGAGCCTGCAATGGGCAAGGCTCGGATCCGAACGGATCGCAGCGATGATGGGCGGAGCGTTTTCATCGATCGTCCCGTCGGTCCCGCGGGTCAGCAGCGATGCCAGATCGAACCTGAAACCGTCCACGTGCATCTCAGTGACCCAGTAACGGAGACTCTCCAGGATCATGTTCCGTACGTGCGGATGTCCGGCACGAATGACGTTCCCGGTGCCGGCGTCGTCGCGATACGTGCTCCGATCCTCTCCCAGCAGGTAGTACGTGGTATTGTCTATGCCTCGGAAACTGTACGTGGGACCGTTCTCGTCCTCTTCGGTCGTGTGGTTGTACACCACGTCGAGAATCACTTCCATGTCGGCCTGATGAAGCGCCTTCACCATCTCGCGAAATTCGTCCACGCGTCGATCGTGATCCTGTGCGGCCGCATAGAGGTGATGCAACGCAAAGAAACTCAGCGGCATATATCCCCAGTAATTGCCTTCGAGCGGATCGAATTGGAATACCGGCATGAGCTCCAAGACCGTGACGCCAAGCTCTTTGAGGTATGGGATCTTCCGCACCAGACCGGTGAACGTACCTTGTTCGTCGGGCTCTACACCGGAATTCGGCCGCCGAGTGAAGCCTCTGACGTGCATCTCGTACACGATCGTGTCGTGAGTGTGCTTGGGGATGCGATCGCCGCTCCAATCATAGGCCCTGCGAGAAATTGGAAGGACTCCCAGAGGCGCTCGCCCCATGTTGGTACCCTTCACCTTCGCCGCTTGCCGGCTGAATCGCCGCGGGAATCCGACTGCTCGGGCACACGGATCGAGGAGAAGTTTCTGCGGGTCGAACCGCAATCCCCGATCCGGTGCGAAGAGGCCATGCACCTGATACGCGTAATACCGTGCCGGGCCGACCAATCGGGCTGGAATCCTGCAATGCCACACACGGCCCGACTTATTCTTCAGGTAATCGAAATGAAATGAATAGACCGGGTTCATCGCGTTCACGTGTTCGTACAGGTTGAGCACCACCCCTGTCGCGTTCTTGGAGTACAGCGCGAAGTTGTACGCGTCTTCCTCAGGGATGAACGTTACGCCAAACGGATAATCCGATCCTTCTTCCGTGATCCAACCGTTCATGGGAGCTCCGCTGCGCCGGCACATGTCCCTTGTCGGATCTCCGGGCCGGCGTCACCGGCACCCGATCCTCAGGCCCGGTGAGTATGCCACTATTCCGTAGTTCGGGGAAGAAAAGTCAATGGTGCGTATGCACAAAAAGTTCCGCGATCTCGTGCGGTGTGACGAACCGCGTGTTGACAAGCCTCGACCCGTGGTTTAGCGTTGTGGGGGCTGTTGCAACGGAGGTCACATGATCGGCGTCGGCGTGGTATTCTTCGTGGTTGCATGCGGACTGTTGGTTGGACTACTCATCGGAGAGAAGCGAGAGAATCCCCGGCTCACCCTGGCATTCAAGACTCCTCTTTCGTGCTTATTCGTGGTGACGGCCGTGCTCCTTCCGCATCCGCTTGCCTGGTATTACCATTACATTCTGGCAGGCCTCGTACTCGGCCTCGCGGGCGACGTCTTTCTTGCCATTCCCGGAAAGACAACGTTCAGAGCCGGACTGGCGGCATTCTTGGCAGGTCACGTGCTCTATGTCGTCGCGTTCGCGGGTCTGACAACTGCGGGACATTGGGCGACGCCGGTGCACGTCGTCATCATTGTCATCAGCGTTGCCGTGTTCCTGTGGCTGCGACCGCACCTCGGGGATATGCTCGTTCCCGTGGTGTTGTACGTCATTGTCATCACCGCAATGCTTTCCGCCGCATGGGTTGCTTCGTCCGGCCCACATGTCCCCGCCGCGGGATCGTGGGCGATTCTCGTGGGAGCCGCTGCGTTCTACGTGTCCGACCTATTTGTCGCACGCGACAGGTTTGTCCGACATGGGTTTGTGAATCGCCTTGTGGGGCTTCCGCTCTACTATTGCGGTCAGTTCCTCATTGCCCTGTCCACCGGTTTGGTTGGTTGACGTGAGCGTTTCCTGAAGAGCGCGAGCGGCAACATGCCGGTCCTACTCAAGTTTGCGACCGGCAACATGCCGGTCCTACTGACGCAGGTATCTCACGATAGCCCGGCGAGGCGCGGGCGGCCTCATTTGGGGCCGTCAAGGTCCGCGGTTCGTTCGAACGGCATGGTCACCTCGTACACTCCCATTTCAAGTCGAGCCTTCACCGGCAGTCCGGAGTTCTCGAACACCTTCATCATGCTCCGGTTGGACGCGACCACGTCCGCGGTAAATCCCTGAAGACCTCGTTCCTTGGCCAGTTGAATCAGCATCTTGAACATGAACGACGCAATACCCTTGCCCTGGTACTCTTCATCCACGACAAAGGCCACATCACCGTAAGGACGATTCGCCAGTCTCACGTACCTGGCTTCGGCTATGATCCTTCCCCTTCCCGGCTCACCGACCAGCCCGACGATGGACATGGTCTTGCTGAAATCCACATTGACATACTCCTGGATCTTCGAGTGGGGCATGGACTTGATGGGGCTGAAATACCTGTAATAGACCGATTCATCCGAGAATCGGTAGAACAGTCTCCGCATTCCTTCTTCGTCGGAGGGCCTGATGGCTCGGAATCTGATCCTTAAATCCCCCTTGAATAGGTGGTCGGCTTTCACCTCGGCGGGATAGAGCTCGGCCGATTCCTTCAGAAAGATCTGATCCGGATAAAGGATCCTGAACTCCTTGGCCTGCTCGACCAGTTCGGGGCGGTCTTCCGGATGCGCGACCTCGATAAGGGCCTGTGCGCGTTCCCGGACCGTCCGGCCGCGAAGCCAGGCAACCCCGTACTCGGTCACCACCATGTCCACCGATTCTCGAGTGGTAAGCTGGTTCGGGATGTCGCCCAGAGAAACGAGGATGTTTCCCTGATTCTTGAGGTTTCGGCTCGGCAGAGCGAAGACGGTGAGGCCTCCACGCGACATCTCGGCTCCATTGAGAAAGTCCATGGTCTCTCCAGGCCCCGCGCTCACGTTGCCCTTGCCGACGTGGAAGGCAATCCGCCCGGTAATGTCGACTTTTCTCGCGGGGATGACGGCCACGAATCGGTTGTTGAGACCGATCTGCGCGGGAGAAAACACCTGCTCAAGGCTTTGGAACTCCACCAAGGGATTGCGGTCCAGCCATGCCATCAGTTCTCTTGTACCAAAGGCATAGGTTGCGAGGGACTTGCCGCGGAATATTCCCTTGAACCTGTTCGTCACCGCTCCGCTGACGATGAGGTCCATGAGGGCGTCCGTGACGAAAGGAGAGTGAACGCCCAAATGGCGCTTCTTCATCAGGTGTCTGCTCAAACCTTCGAACAGAGGTCCGATGGAGAATGCGATGCAGCTTCCATCTTCGATCACCGATGCCACATTGGCCGCGACTCGATCGAACACCTCGTCGAGGGGCCAGCGAGGGAAATAGAGCGGCGGTTCCTCGGCATTGACGAAATAGTCGAACTCCGACACGTGGACAAAGGTGTCGCCGTACGTGACCGGAACCGCGGAATTGATTTCCCCGACCACCAGGTCGGCTTGTTCGATGGCTCTCCTGGCCGCGTCGACCCCGACCCCCAACGAACAGTACCCCGACGGGGCCGGTGGAGTGATCTGCACAAAGGCAACGTCGATGGTGATCCTTCCCGATTTGATCAGGTCCGGAATGCGCGCGAAGCGGCTCGGTATAAGATCCACCCTCCCCTGCGTGATGGCTTCACTCGCGACCCAGCCGGAAAAGAAGGTCTTGAGACGGTATTTATGGGAACTCAGTGCTTCGAGGGAGATTGCGTCGCCAAGACTCACCAGCTGGATGAGCTCGAGATCCGTCAGGTTGCCGCGATCCGCGGTCATCAGGCGTTTCACCAGCGTGCGCGGCTCAGCCACCCCGGTCCCGACAAAGATGCTCATGCCCGGTTCGATCTTGTGTAATATCGAATCCGGTGAAACCGTTCGGCCCTTCCAATCATTGCGGGAACTGTCGGCCACGGTCAATCCTCCTCTCATCTCGTTGGTGGAGCATACTCGGCTTGAGCCCACGGACTGATTCACTCTTCAGCCAATGCTAGGATCCTTCAGCCGAAAAACCTCACTTGCGTAATGCGGCCGTACGTTCTTCGACAATCCGATTCATGGGTGCGGTGGCACTCATTCTTTCCGCGGGGCTGTTAAGGCCGCATTGCTGCAATGGACTACTCGTGTAATGAAGCTTTGAGCCAATGCTCGATATCCCGGGCGATCTCACTCCATCCCGGTTCCCCCACGACCCAGTGAGCATGGTCGGGATACTCCTTATACGTCGAGAACCCGGGATACCTTTGCGCGACCTTCCTGCATACCGTGGCAGGTGTAATTCTGTCTCTGGATCCCGCGACCACGAGCACGGGGACCGCTATCTTGGATGCGTCGACCCGCGCGGCATGCTTCCGATCAAGGAACCAATAACCGATTTCCGCGGCGGCCCGTCCGGATTCATGGACCATTTTCGAGTAGATTTCTCTCCGCTCTTCCGGCGACATGAGATCCAGAGTAGAGTAGCGCGCTGCGGCAAAACTCAGAC